>NZ_JBZAYA010000006.1:0-277738 GCF_058244265.1 Arthrobacter sp. SE2
GGTCCGAGACGGACTTGGTGGACTCCACCTCGCCGCAGGTCTCCCCCGCAGTCACGGCGGAACCAACCCCGGGCAAGTCAACATACACGATGTCGCCGAGGGCATCCGCAGCAACCGCGGAAATCCCAATCCCCTCAGGTCCAGCCCCTTCCGAGGCAACCCACTCGTGTTCGGCCGAATATTTCAACTCGGCAGCTACTTTGCTCATCTCATTTCCTTCTCTCTTCTAGTTCACAAAACTTGTTGTTCGGTTGGGGATTTCCGGGTGGACTACTTGGCGCGTTTGTAGAAAGGCAGTGCCACGACTTCAAAGGTTTCCGGCTTCCCGCGCAGGTCGACGTCAACAATTGCGCCTGGTTCGGCGTGCTCGACGTCCACATATGCCAGGGCGATCGGGTAACCGAGGGTGGGGCTCGGCTGGCCGGACGTGACTTCGCCAATCAGCGTCCCGTTCTTGAGCACCGAATAGTGGGCCCGGGCGGCGCGGCGGCCAAGTCCTTTGAGTCCCACGAGTTTTTGGCCGAGGGACGTTCCGATGCCCGCGGCCTTGATCGCCGTCAGTGCCTCCTTGCCTACGAAGTCGCTTTCCTTGGCGAGAGAGACAACGGGACCCAGGCCGGCAGCGTAGGCGTTCACGTAGCGGGAGAGTTCGTTGCCGTAGAGCGGCATGCCGGCTTCGAGGCGGAGGGAGTCGCGGCAGGCCAAGCCGGCGGGGATGAGGCCGTGGCCTTCGCCGGCTTCCAGGAGTGCTTCCCAGAGTCCTGCCGCGTCTTCATTGGGGACGTAGATCTCGAAGCCATCTTCACCGGTGTACCCGGTGCGGGCCAAGAGGAGCTCCTGACCGTTGATCTCGACCTCAACAGCCACGTAGTACTTGAGCCCGGTGACGAGGGAGTGCTGCTCGGCCGGGACAAGGGTCAACAGAATGGCTTCCGCCTTGGGGCCCTGGACGGCGATCAGCGAGGTTGCCGCGGAGGCGTCCTCGACGACGACGTCAAAGTTGGCAGCCCTTTCGACCAGGGCTGCCGTCACGACCTGCGCGTTGCCGGCGTTGGGGACCACGAGGAACTTGTCGCTGCCGTCCTCGGAAGACGGTCGGCGGTAGGTGATGAGGTCATCGATGATGCCGCCGTCTTCCTGGCAGATCAGCGAGTATTTGGCCTTGCCTACCGCGATCGCCGACAGCTTCCCGACTAGGGCGTAGTCGAGGAAGGCAGCGGCTTCCGGACCGGTGACCCAGACTTCGCCCATGTGGGAGAGGTCGAACAGGCCTGCGGACTGGCGGACGGCGTGGTGTTCGGCCAGTTCGGACTCGTATTTGAGGGGCATCTGCCAGCCGCCGAAGTCCGTGAAGGACGCGCCGGCGATTTTGTGCTGCTCATAGAGAGCCGTGTAGTTCTCAGTCATTGCGTCAGTCCTTAGTTCTCGAAGGCTTCGATCGGAGGGCAGGAGCAGACCAGGTTACGGTCGCCCGCGGCGCCGTCGATGCGGCCGACGGGCGGGAAGTACTTGTCCTGCTTGAGGTGGGGGACCGGGAAGACGGCCTGTTCGCGCAGGTATTCACGATCCCAACCGGAGCTCACAACGGCTGCAGCCGTGTGCGGCGCGTGGCGCAGCGGCGAGTTCTCCACCGTGAAGTCGCCGTGCGCGACCTGGTCGATTTCCTTGCGGATGGTGATCATGGCTTCGATGAAGCGGTCGATCTCTGCCAAGTCCTCGGACTCCGTGGGCTCCACCATCAGGGTGCCGGCCACCGGAAACGACAACGTGGGCGCGTGGAAACCGTAATCGATGAGGCGCTTGGCGACGTCCTCCGCGGTGACGCCGGTCTTGGCCGTCAGTTCGCGCAGGTCCAGGATGCACTCGTGGGCCACGAGTCCGCCTTCACCGGTGTAGAGAACGGGGAAGGACTCGTTGAGGCGCGAGGCGATGTAGTTCGCGGCAAGCAGCGCGGACTTGGTGGCTTCGGTGAGGCCTTCGCCGCCCATGAGCTTCACGTAGGCCCAGGAAATCGGCAACACACCCGCGGAGCCGTAACGCGAGGCGGAGATGGCGACACCCTTGCCGGAAAAAGCGTCGTTCGCGTCGCCGGGCATGAAGGGTGCCAGGTGTGCTTTGGCCGCGACCGGGCCAACGCCCGGTCCGCCGCCGCCGTGCGGGATGCAGAAGGTCTTGTGCAGGTTCAGGTGGGACACGTCGCCGCCGAACTTGCCCGGCTGGGCCAGGCCGACCAGGGCGTTAAGGTTGGCGCCGTCAACGTACACCTGGCCGCCGGCTGCGTGCACGGAGTCGCAGACCTCGCGCACGTCGGCGTCGTACACGCCGTGCGTGGAGGGGTAGGTGATCATGATGGCCGAGAGGACGTCCTTGTTGGCCTCGATCTTGGCCTGCAGGTCCGTGTGGTCGATCGTGCCGTCGGCAGCCGTGGCCACCACGACCACCTTCATGCCGGCCAGCACCGCCGAGGCAGCGTTGGTGCCGTGGGCAGAAGCCGGGATGAGGCAGACGTTGCGCTGGGCCTCGCCGCGGGAGTGGTGGTAGCCGCGGATGGCCAGCAGACCCGCGAGTTCGCCCTGGGAACCGGCGTTGGGCTGGATGGAGACCTGGTCATAACCGGTGATCTCGGTCAGGTCAGATTCCAGGTCCGTGATCAGTTCGCGCCAGCCCTCGGTCTGGGAATCCGGGGCGAACGGGTGGATCGAGGCGAATTCCGGCCAGGAGATGGCTTCCATCTCGACGGTGGCGTTCAACTTCATGGTGCACGAACCCAGCGGGATCATGGTGCGGTCCAGCGCCAGGTCACGGTCCGAAAGCTTGCGGATGTAGCGCAGCAGCTGCGTTTCGGAACGGTGCGTGTTGAACACCGGGTGCCGAAGGAAATCAGAAATGCGGACCACGGCCTCCGGCAACTCGAAGCCGGCAGCGGTCTTCACGGGACCGGCGCCAAAGGCGACGGCAACTGCGGACAGCACTTCCGACGTCGTGGTTTCGTCAACGGAGACGCCTACGGTGTCGGCGTCAATGATCCGCAGGTTGATGCCCCTGGCCTCGGCGGCCGCGATGACCTTCCCGGCCTTGCCGGGGACGCGGACGGTGACGGTGTCGAAGAAGGAATCGGAGACGAGTTCGCGGCCGGCGACTTTGAGCGCGGTGGCGAGCGTGCGGGCGTGGTTGTGGGCGGTCTCGGCGATCGCCTTCAGGCCATCGGGTCCGTGGTAGACGGCATACATCGAGGAAACGATCGCCAACAGTGCCTGCGCGGTGCAGATGTTGGACGTCGCCTTCTCGCGGCGGATGTGCTGCTCGCGGGTCTGGAGGGCGAGGCGGTAGGCGGGCACGCCGGCATTGTCCTTGGAAACGCCGACGATGCGGCCCGGGAGTGTACGCTCCATGCCTTCGCGCACAGCCATGTACGCGGCGTGCGGGCCGCCGAAGAACAGCGGAACGCCGAAGCGCTGGGTGGAGCCGACAGCGATGTCGGCACCCTGCTCGCCCGGAGGCGTGATCAGGGTGAGGGCGAGGAGGTCCGCGGCGACGGTGACGAGGGCACCGCGTTCCTTGGCGGCGGCAATCACGGCGGAGTGGTCGAACACCCGGCCCGAAACGCCCGGCTGCTGCAGCACGATGCCGTTGATCTCGCCGTCGGGCAGGCCCTGGGACAGGTCCGCGATCTCCACCTCGAAGCCCAGCGCCTCGGCGCGGCCCTTCACGATGGCGATGGTCTGCGGGAGGCAGTCGGCGTCGAGGACGGTCTTGCCGTCGTGGGCCGTCTTGTTCTTGTTGGCCCGGCGCATCATGAGGACTGCTTCGGCGACGGCGGTGGCTTCGTCCAGGAGGGAGGCGTTGGCGATGGGCAGCCCCACGAGGTCCTGGACCATGGTCTGGAAATTCAGCAGGGCTTCGAGGCGGCCTTGGGAGATTTCCGGCTGGTAGGGCGTGTAGGCCGTGTACCAGGCCGGGGATTCGAGGATGTTGCGGCGGATCACCGGCGGAGTGACGGTGTCGTAATAGCCCTGGCCGATCATCTGCACAGCCGTCTTGTTCTTGGCCGCCAGCTTGCGAAGTTCAGCCAGGACTTCGACCTCGCTGAGGGCGTCGGTGCCGTGCTTGGACAGCCTGAGTGCGACGTCCTGGCGGATGGAATCGGGGACAGCGACATCCACCAGGCCGTCAACGGAGTCGTAGCCGACAGCTTTGAGCATGATGTCAACATCGGTTTGCCGTCGCGCGCCGATGTGTCGGTCTGCAAAAGCGGTGGGGGTTGATTGAACAGTCAAAAGGAACTCCAAGGTAGGGCCGACCACAATGGCACGGCTTCGGTTTGGGTTCCTCCCCGCTCTGTATCGGACCTGAGAGATTCCGCAGAACGCATTGTCACGTTGTGTTCCGCTTGCACCGTCGGTGAGCCGGACCGAAGCCTGGCTGCTTTCCAGAGTTGCCTCGCCGCGGCGGTACGGGGGCCTGAGAGATTCCTGGGGAGGATTTGCTCCTACGGCGCCTGCCCGGTTGATGACTGGGAGGACTCTCCCGCCACGGTTCGAAAGGCATATTCAGATTTGGGGTGATTCGGCTCACACCATACACACAACGTCAGAGTCGGGGCAACATCTGGTTCGAAAACGGCGCTCAGCGGGCACCGAGGTGACGAAGCAAAGGCCGAATTGACATTTCTTAGTGAGCTATCCCACACTGAATCGGTGGCCGCCCGGAAGAGGCCAATCCTCCACATCCGCGATTCTCTTCACCCAACTGAATACTGCTTATGATCTGCGGCGGGAGAGTCCTGCCGGTACATTCAGCGGGCGCCGTAGGAGCAAATCCTCCCCAGGAAACTCTCAGGCCCATGTACCGCCGCGGCAAGGCAACTCTGGAAAGCAGCCTGGGAACCCCGGGCTCACCGACGGTGCAAAGCGGAACCATGCGAAAGCACGGGGCCGCGGAATCTCTCAGGTCCAAGACAGAGCGGGGAGGAACCCCGAATCATCGTGGCACGCTAATGCCACTTGAACGATGGAGTTCCTCATGACGATTCATCATCCGCCCGCCAAAGCCGTCGAAACACCACATCTTGACCGCCAGCTCAGCAACCGGCACATCCAGCTGATTGCTATCGGCGGGGCGATCGGCACTGGCCTGTTCATGGGTTCGGGCAAGACCATTTCCGCGGCCGGCCCGTCGGTCATCTTCGTGTACATGATCATCGGCTTCATGCTGTTCTTCGTCATGCGGGCGATGGGCGAGCTGTTGTTGTCCAACTTGCACTACAAGTCCTTCAGCGATTTTGCCGCGGACCTGCTGGGACCTTGGGCAGGTTTCTTCACCGGCTGGACCTACTGGTTCTGCTGGGTGATCACCGGCATAGCGGACGTCATCGCCATCGCCGGCTATTCGAAGGAACTCTGGCCGAGCCTCCCGCTGTGGATTCCGGGCCTGGCCACCATCGCGATCCTGCTGCTACTGAACCTGACCACGGTGAAGGCCTTCGGCGAGACAGAATTCTGGTTCGCTCTCATCAAGATCATCGCGATTGCGGCACTGATCGTTGTGGGCCTGTTCATGATTTTCAGCGGTTTCCAGTCCGACGCCGGACCGGCAAGCTTCAGCAACCTGTGGAGCCACGGCGGCTTCTTCCCACACGAATTCATGGGCTTCGTGGCTGGCTTCCAGATTGCCGTCTTCGCTTTCGTGGGCATTGAGCTCGTGGGCACCACCGCGGCAGAGGCCAAGGACCCGGAGAAGAACCTGCCCAGAGCGATCAACTCCATCCCAGTGCGCGTGCTCCTCTTCTACGTGGGCGCCCTCATCATCCTGATGTCCGTCACGCCCTGGACCCAGTTCGCCGCCGGCCACAGCCCTTTCATCGCCATGTTCTCCCTGGCTGGACTGGGTGCCGCTGCCACCGTGGTGAACCTGGTGGTGCTCAGCTCGGCCATGTCCTCGGCCAACTCCGGCATCTACTCCACCTCGCGCATGGTGTACGGCCTGGCCCAGGAGGGCGACGCCCCGGCCCTGTTCAGTGGCCTATCCGGGCGCAAGGTTCCCCGCAACGCCCTGTTCCTCTCCTGCGTGCTGCTGCTCTCCGGCGTCGTCCTGATGTACGCGGGACAGGACGTCGGCAAGGCCTTTGACATGGTCACCACCGTGTCCGCCGTCTGCTTCGTCTTCGTCTGGTCCATCATCCTGGCCAGCTACATCGCATTCCGTCGTCGTCGCCCGCAGCTGCACATCGCGTCCACGTTCAAGATGCCCGGCGGCATCCCGATGGTCTGGGTGGTCTTCGCGTTCTTCGGCTTTGTCCTGTGGACCTTGACCACACAGCCCGACACACTGGTGGCTCTCTTGGCCACTCCGGTCTGGTTCATCATGCTCGGCGTCGCGTGGTTCTTCCTGCGCCGCCGTCCAGCCCATCTGGCCCGTTACGCGAGGTTCCAGGAGGAACTCGAGTCCGAACAGGATGCCGCGAACCAGGCCGCGGTTCTTCCCTGACCCAGGCCGCACCGCCGCGGCAGGAGAGCCAGCAGGAAGCCAGGCAGGAGCCTACTGATGCATGGCCTCATGTATCTGGAGCGCAAACCAAAGCTGGGCCAACGTGGACGTTTCGCTCATGTCCAGCCCCGTCAATTCGCCGATTTTCCGGATACGGTAGATCACGGTTTGCCGGTGGGCGAAGAGTGCCGCAGCTGTCTTTTGCCACGACCTCTGGGTGTCCAGGTAGGTCCTCAAAGTCACGATGAGGTCACCTTCCTGGCCCTGTTCGTACGCGAAGACCGGGCCGAGCAGCCGCTGGACCAACGCCGTGCCTTCCTCGAAACTCGTGAGGCCCAGCCAAGACGGTCCCTCGGCGTAGTGGGCCAGGTTGACGGCGTTGCCCTTGGCTGAACCAAGCGCCCACAGCGATTCCTGCAGTGCACGCTGGATGCCTGCGGCGGACGTAGGCGAGCTGATGCCAATCCGGACGTCGGTCCCGGCGCAATGGATCAAGACGTCGTCGGTCACCGCTTGGGATACCGCCACATGAAGTGTGTTGAAACGCCGGAGGCAAGCGGCTGGAAATCCGTGGCGCCACAGTTCCACGTGGACGTTCGCCAGCCGCTCGCCGTCGTCGGCGGCTATCGCGACCATCACGAAATCTTGTGCTGGGACATCAAAGGCGGTAAGCCGGCTCTCCAGTTCGACGACTCCCAGCCGTCCATCAACGGCTGGCCGGAGGAACTCGCCAGCCAGGCGATGCTGGCTTTCCAGGGACAGGACTGTTCGTGAAAGTTCCAGCCCCAGCACTGTTGCCGCGTGGAGGAGCACGACGGCGTCAGGGTGCGGATCGCTTTTGGGCAGCACCACCAGCAATGCATTGGCGTGGGTGGGGATGTCCATCATCAACACGTGCCGATCCCCTAGCCGATGCCACTGGAACTTCTTCCCGGCCAGGGGTATGTGGCCGGTCAGCGGGGCCAATTCCGTCAGCAGAATATCCGGCAGCGGCTTGCCGTCCGGATGCCACGGATGCAGGCAGCGCCGGTCCACCACGAACAGCTCCGCATCGAGCTCAGCCGCGAGGCCCTGCAGGAGGCCCTGCCAGTGGTCCTCAATTGTTCCCGCGGTGCGTATCAAGTCATAGACTCTGGCGGTCTGGCGTAGACGCCGTGATTCCTCCAGCAGGGAAGCCTCGGCCACGGTCCGGGCGATGGCGATGAAGGGCAACGGATACGGAATGCTCAGCAGCGGCAGCGGCAGGTGTTCGCAGGCCGCCAGGAACTCCGGCGTCAACTCCGGCGCGTGCATCTTCTCGCCGATGGCGAGCGCGCTGGCGCCTGCTTCGACGAGCGCCTCGGCGAGCGCTACTTGGCCTGGGGCGTCGGCCGGGATGGACAGCCCGTTGGTCATCATCAGTTCGCCGCCGGTGACCCATTCCCACAGGCGCGGCAGGTCAGAAGTGTGCGCCCACGTGATCCGGTTGCCACTTCCTGTGTATCCGGCCAGAAGGGTCAGTCCCAACTGGGGTTCTGCCACGAGCTCGGCCACAGTAATCGCCATCGAAAGTGCACTCCCTGATCATTGGTTTCCGGCTATTTCACAGCGCTTAGACATTTGTCTAAGCGACTCGGCCATTTGTAGTCAATCTACCGCTATACGCAGTGATGTGCGTCACCAAGAATTGGATTACTTACTTCCCGCCCCAACATTCCGACTCGACATTCCCGCTCAAAGGCGAGCACCCTCCTCCCAACACCGAAAGCTGCCGGCAAGCCGCTCGGCA
The DNA here is from genome assembly GCF_058244265.1 of Arthrobacter sp. SE2. Classification (NCBI taxonomy): domain Bacteria; kingdom Bacillati; phylum Actinomycetota; class Actinomycetes; order Micrococcales; family Micrococcaceae; genus Arthrobacter; species Arthrobacter sp. SE2. The sequence continues at coordinate 8,255 of NZ_JBZAYA010000006.1, forward strand.
GCACTACACGAAGGATCCCGGCATGACAACGCATAAGCCCATCGGCCCCGTCGACGCAACCAAAGTCCCCCGGTATGCAGGCCTGGGCACTTTTGCCAGGCTTCCCCAAATTGACCGCGTTCCGGACTACGACATTGCGATCGTCGGAGTACCGTTCGACGGCGGAACGTCCTTCCGGCCCGGCGCCCGTTTCGGTCCTGCCGCGGTCCGCGAGGCCTCCCGGCTCCTGCGTCCGGGCTACCATCCCGAACTCGACGTTGAGCCGGTCTACGAAGTCCAGGTTGTGGACGCCGGCGACATCGCCTGCACCCCGTACGACATCACGCGGGCCGTCCGCGAAATCGAAGAGCAGGCACTGCCCCTGATCAGCGAGGACAAGAAGCTCATCTCGATCGGCGGCGACCACACCATCGCCCTGCCGATGCTGCGGGCCTTGAACAAGGTCCACGGACCGGTCGCGTTGCTGCACTTCGACGCCCACCTGGACACCTGGGACACCTACTTCGACCAGCCCGTCACGCATGGAACCATCTTCCGGCGGGCATTCGAAGAAGGCCTCCTGGTGGAAGACTCCTCCATGCACGTCGGCATCCGCGGGCCGGTCTACGACCGCAACGACTTCCTCCGCGACCACGAATTCGGTTTCCAGATCATCCGCTGCTCGGACCTGGACGTCATCGGCGTTCCGGCAGCGATCGAGCGGGTCAAGGAGCGGCTGGGCGATACCCCGGTCTACGTCTCCATCGACATCGACGTCCTGGACCCCGCCTACGCACCGGGCACCGGCACTCCCGAGATGGGCGGACTCCACTCCCGCGAACTCCTGGCACTGCTCCGCGGGCTGAACGGCATCAACATCGTCGGCGCCGACGTCGTCGAAGTCGCCCCGGCATACGACCACGCAGACATCACCACGGTGGCCGCGGCCACCCTTGTCTTCGACCTCCTCGCGCTGATGGTGAACCGCGGCAAGGCCGAGACGAACGCCGTCCGCGAATTGCAAGCAGCCTCCTGGACCGCATCATGAACACCCGAAGCAATCCCGCCGCGGCCACCGAAGTGCCCCGGCTCGAAGACAAGACCATCCAGCCCATCCCGTTGAATGAACGCCACGGGAAAGCCCGGGACCTCTTTACCATCTGGTTCGGTTCCAACATCATGATCATGACCATCGTGACCGGTGGACTCGCCACAACGGTGTTCGGGCTCAGCTTCGTGCCCGCCATCGTGGGAATCATCCTTGGAAACGTCATCGGTGGCATCTTCATGGCGCTCCACTCCGCCCAGGGACCGCAATTGGGCGTGGCACAGATGATTCAGACCCGCGGCCAATTCGGCTCCTTCGGGGCGTTGCTGATCGTTGTCATCGTGGTGATCATGTACGTCGGATTCTTCGCTGCGAACCTCGTCTTTGGCGGCGAAGCAATGGCCGCAGTCAGCCCGGACATCAGTGTTGACGGTGGCATCATCATCATCGGCGTCGTGAGCGTTGTTGCCACGATTTTCGGCTACCGGCTCATCCACGCCTACGCGCGCTTCCTCAGCATCGTGGCCGGTTTGGCATTGCTTCTGGCCTTCGTCTGGATCATGTTCGTCCACGGGCTGCCCGCTACTTTCCTGTACCAGGGAAACTTCAACTGGGTTGGCTTCATGGCCACCGTCTCCGTATCCGCCTTGTGGCAACTCGCCTACGCTCCCTACGTCTCGGACTACTCCCGCTACATGCCGCAAGGCACCGGCTCGGCCCCGGCGTTCTGGGCCTCCTACTCAGGCTGCGTCCTGGGCACGCTCTTCCCGATGATCCTGGGTGCCTTGGTGGGAACCCTCGCGGTGACCATGGGTGCCGATGCAGGCAACGTCGAAATCGTCGGCAGCATGGGAGCGCTGCTCCAGCCATGGACCCTGGCAGTCGTGGGAATCTTCTGCCTCGGCGTCGCGGCGTCGAACGCCATGAATCTCTACTGCGGCGTCCTGTGCAGCCTCACGATTGGGCAGACGTTCAAGCCGAATTGGTTGCCTCGCGCCAAGACCCGAAGCGTTGCGGCAATCATCCTCTTTACATTCGCACTCCTGATCTCGCTGTTCGCACGCGACAATTTCATCCTCTTTTACACCAACTTCCTCTCCTTCCTGATGTACGTGCTGGTTCCCTGGACGGCCATCAACCTGGTGGACTACTACCTCCTCCGGCACGGCGATTACAGAGTTGAAGACTTCTTCAAGCGCGACGGCGGAGTGTACGGACGGTTCAACTGGGTCGCCATCGCTTCCTACGTGGCAGGTGCCCTGGTCCAGCTTCCGTTCTCGGCAACAGCGATCTACACCGGACCCGTCGCAGCAGCCATGGGCGGCGTAGACCTCTCCTGGATTGTCGGACTCGTCGTGGTGGCGCCTCTCTACTACGTAGCGGCACGCACCTTCCGGAAGAAGACCGAGGCCGCACCGCTTGAGGCCCTCGCACTCGCAAGCGACTTGGTCTAACGCATCCCGGGCCTAGGCCCGCACTCCCCCATAAACTCCCGACGCCGCGACCGGCGCCAGAAAACAAAGGCAAAATCATGACACTCATTGACACCGAACAGTTCACCGTCCGCCGCGTCAGCGAAGACAACAGCTCCTCTGCGGCCCGCAACGTCCCGGGCATCTTGCCCCTGCCCCTGCCGCCTGGCGGGCATTTCATCGGCGGATCGTTTGTTCCAGGTTCCTCCGCCGAGCTCATCGACGTGGTAGACCCCGCCACCGAGCAGGTCATCGCCTCCGTGCAGGCCGGCACCGCCGCAGACGTTGACGTTGCCGTCGAAGCAGCCGTGGCGGCGCAGAAGTCCTGGGGATCCACCACGCCGAAGGAGCGGTCCGAGGTCCTGAACCTGATCGCCAACATCATCGCAGCGAACCGGGAAGCTTTCCAAGCCATCGAGTCCGCCAACACAGGCAAACCGCGGGCCGTCGCGGAAGACGACGTCTCCAGCACCATTGACACCTTCCGATTCATGGCCGGAGCGTCCCGCACGCTGACCTCCATGGCCGGCGGCGACTACGCCACCGGGCACACCTCGGTCATCCTCAGGGAACCCGTAGGAGTGGTGGGCGTCATCACCCCGTGGAACTACCCGCTTCTGATGGCGGCCTGGAAGATCGCGCCGATCCTTGCCGCCGGAAACAGCATCGTCCTCAAGCCTTCCGAGCAGACGCCGCTCTCCACGCTGAAGCTGGCGGAGCTCGTGGCCGGGCGCATTCCGGATGGCATTCTCAACGTCGTCACGGGCCAGGGCCGGACCGTTGGCCAGCGGCTTTCCGAACACCCCGATGTTGCCCTCGTCGCCTTGACGGGGAGCGTCGTCAGCGGACAGGCAGTGGCGGAAACCGCCGCGAAGTCGGTCAAGCGCGTCCACCTGGAACTCGGCGGCAAGGCCCCGGTTGTTGTGTTTCCCGACGCCGACCTCCGCGCCGCCGCGGCTGGCGTGCGGAATGCCGGCTACTGGAACGCAGGCCAGGACTGTGGCGCTGCCTGCCGCGTGCTCGTCCACGAATCGGTGGCTGCCGAGTTCACCGAACACCTCGTGCGCGAAGTCAGCACGTTGGTGGTCGGGGCACCAGAGGCGGGGGACGACGTCGAAATCGGTCCCATGATTTCGCGCCCGCATTTCGAGCGCGTCAAGGAATCGCTGGCCGAGGCAAAAGCTGCTGGCCTGCAGGTCGCCATCGGCGGTTCGGCGTTGGAAGGCCCCGGCTACTTCATCGAGCCCACCGTCATCAGCAACGTGCCAGCCGGAGCGCATATTGCAACCCACGAGATCTTTGGTCCCGTGGTCACGGTGGAGACCTTCAGTTCCACTGAAGAGGCCGTCACCCGCGCAAACGAGAGCCCTTACGGCTTGTCAGCCTCAGTATGGACCCGGGATTCAAGCCTCACGTTGCGCGTTCCTAAGCAGCTCGACTTCGGTACCGTTTGGGTCAATTCACACTTGGTGTTGGCTTGCGAGGTACCGTGGGGCGGATTCAAGGGATCCGGCTACGGCCGCGACCTCTCGCTCTACGCTTTGGACGACTACTCCCGCACCAAGCACGTCATGATCAACCACGGCGCATGAGCGTTCAGACAAGCAACGGAGCTTATCAATGACCATCGCGAACCTTCCCCGCAACGCATCCCCGGCACGCGCCGCCACTCCTTCCGCCCCCTTCGGCACGGACGTCACGTGGACCAACTGGGGCGGTAACCAGAGCGCCACGCCGGCCTTCACCGTCCGGCCGCGGAATGAACAAGAAGCGCTCGACGCCGTCCGTTTCGCCATCCGCGAAGGCCTGCCTGTGCGGGCGGTCGGCTCGGGGCATTCGTCCTCGCCGCTGGTCCAAACGGGCGGTGTCCTGATGGACATGTCCGCTCTTTCGGCGATCACCGGAACCGACCGCGAGCGCCGTCGTGCGAGGGCCATGGCCGGCACCACCATCAACGCCTTCGGCGATCCCCTCTGGGAACAGGGGCTGGCTTTGGGTAACCAGGGCGACATCGACAAACAGCAGATCGCCGGGGCGCTGGCTACCAGTACCCACGGTTCGGGGAAGAACCTGGGCAGCTTCTCGTCCAACCTTCGCTGGGTGAAGCTGATCAACGGCTACGGCGAAATCGTGGAGATTGGCGAAGGGCAGCTGCGGGAACTCAGGGCCGCCCAGGTCGCCTTGGGTACGCTCGGGGTTTTCCTGGAGGTCGAACTGGCTGTTGAGGAAAGCTACTACCTGCAGGAGCAAATCACCTACCCCACGTGGGCCGAGACCGCTTCTACCTGGGATACCGATATCGACTCCAACAGGCACTACTCATTCCTCTGGTGTCCCGAGAACGATTCGTGCGAGCTTCTGGACCTCCCGGGCGCGCCCGGCCTAAGCATGGCAAACCGCAGCTACACCAAGCGGTACAACGTGGCCCACATTCAGGACGAGCGCGAAATATCAACCGTTGAGGGCTCCCGTCTGGACCGCTCCTACCGGATCTATCCGGGCGGATTCACCACTCAGTTCCACGAACTCGAGTACTTCGTCCGCGGCGAGGACGGCTTGGCCGCCGTCGAGGCCATCCAGGACCTGATCCGCACCAAGTATCCCGAGCAGAGGTACCCCGTGGAGGTCCGCTGGGTGAAGGCCGACGAGGGCTACATGTCCCAGTTCCAGGGCCGCGACAGCACCGTCATTACCCTCACCACCGAACCCGGTACCGACTATTGGCAGTTCTTCCGGGATGCCGATGCGCTGCTCCAGGAATTCGAGCCGCGTGCGCACTGGGGAAAGATCCACTTCATGACGCGGAGCCGCCTGGAACGCCTCTTCCCGGAGCTGGACACTTTCATCCAGGTACGCCGCGAGTTCGATCCGCGCGGAATGTTCCTCAACGACCACACTCGCGCCCTGCTGGGCTAGCCGGTGTATTGGGCTCGGCAAATCCGGGCCCAATACACTCGTTGAAACCTTGGAATGGTAGTTTGATCTCTGCTTGAGCCAGACACCCGCACCCAATCGGAGGATTTTCCATGCTCAAAGGTTTCAAAGACTTCGTTCTTCGCGGCAACATCATCGAACTGTCCATCGCCGTGGTCATCGGCACCGCGTTCACAGCCCTGGTCGCAGCGTTCACCACCAACATCGTGAACCCGGTCATCGCCGCCGCCGGCGGAGTCAACGCGCAGGGACTGGGCTTCTCCATTTGGCCCGACAACGCGAAGACCTTCGTCAACTTCGGTGCCGTCATCACCGCGTTCGTGACCTTCCTGATCACGGCCGCCGTGGTGTACTTCATCTTCGTTGCGCCCATGAACAAGATCAACGAACTGACCAAGCGCCGTGCCTCCATCGAAGAGCCCGAGGACGAGCCGCTGCCGGCTGACACCGCCCTGCTTGTTGAAATCCGCGACCTCCTGACCGATCTCGCCGCCGCCAACAAGAGCAACGAGAACGCCCGCTAGGTTTCGGGCATTACGGCCAGTTCGGCGCGTCCGGTCGGCGCCGAACTGGCCCCCACCAGTGCTGCCCAAGATCGTGACGCAGGCGCAATCCGCCTGAAACAGGGCTCGGGCACGATAGTGCCATGAAGCCGAACAAGAGGACTTCCGCTACAGCCGAGCTCTCCTGCGAAGTGTGCGGCCAGATGCCCGAGGCTCCGAAGGCCCGGGTCACCGTGGCCCAAATCGCCGTGATGCTCCCTATCGAACTTCTTGTCCACGCCATCGTGGTTGAAACGCAACTGCCATACCTGGCCAAGGTGCTCCTCCTCACCGTCACCGCAACGATCCTGGTCATTTGGGTCGCCGAGCCCTCCGCGGCCAGGATTCTGCGGCGCTGGATCCACGCGCCTGCCCTCCGCCACCGCAGGAAGCTCCATTTGGCCCCGGCTCTTTGGCGGGCGAGGACCGTGCTCCGCGACCAGCCGGGTTCCCTCCAGCGCATCACCCAATCGCTGGCCCGGACCGACATCAATATCCTCAGCATCCATGTCCACCCCATGGATGGAGCCGTCATGGACGAATTCGTACTTTCCGCTCCCGGTCACCTCGGCGAGCAAGAGCTACTGACAGCGCTCGACGACGGCGGCGGCCGGGATTCGCACGTGTGGCCTACCACTGCACTCGCCATGGCGGACGGCCAGACCAAGGCCTTGAGCCTGGCTGCCCGGATCGCCGACAACCCGCAAGAACTACCGCTGGCGGTTGCGGAACTCCTTTCGGCGAAAATCGTCACCCCGGAACCCGAAGGTCAGGCCGTCGAGGCGGGCGCCGCCGTCGGGCCCTCCACGACGCTCCTCAAGATCCCCACCGCCTGGCACGGCCCGCTAGTGTTCTCCCGACCGGGCGAGCCGTTCACGCCGGCGGAATCAGCACGTGCACATCGGCTGGCCGAGCTCGCGGAAATCCTGGCGCACACCCGGAGCGCCGAATCCAGGTACCGGGACTAACCGGGCGACAACTGGAAGGTGGTGGCGGGATGAGTGCCATGGACATGAGAGAGCCGGATGCTCCGGGGGTATCCGTTCCCGGGCAGCCCAGCGCCGAGGCGGTGGCCACGAGCCGGGAGCCCCAGCACTGGGGCCGGGCGATGGCCGTTGCCATCGGCAAACTCGGGGACCAGCTGGCGTCGAAGGATGGGCATGAAGCCCTGATGGGCCGGGAGCTGCGGCTCCGCATCACCACGGATCCGGACGGCACACGCATCTCGATGTGGTGTTTGCCGGAGGAGTAGCGAGGGCAGAGGGCCGGTCTGGATTTCACATGGTGAACCCGACGCCGGCGACCGCAAACTCCGCCGGTACAGTTTGTCGGGTGACTACCAAGATTGATCTCCAGCGTGCCGCCGATACCCTCCGGGCATGGGCATTGGATGAAGACCTGAAGCAACGAGTCATGTCCACACCGGCCTTGGCGACAATGGCCGCGCGCGTGGCAAGGCGATACTCGGCCGGGGACACTTCGGCCGACGCGATCGAGGTAGCGGCAGCGGCGGTGGCCCGCGGGCATGCCGCGAGTATCGAATACGCGGGTGAGAGCGTGCGCAACGCCGACCTCGCACGCTCGGAAGCCGGGGTGTTCCTTGAGCTGGGCGCTGCCCTCGGAAAGACCGGCCTGCCGAGCACGATTTCTTTCGACCTTTCCCACCTTGGTGCCCTCGTGGACCCTGAGCTTGCGCTCGACCATGTACGTCAGCTCGCCGCGATAACGGAACCGTTCGGAACGGGGCTGATGATCTCGGCCGAAGGTTCGGATCGGACCGATCTGGTCCTGGACCTGTACGACGAACTCGCGGTCGAGATCCCCCGTGTCGGCATCACACTCCAAGCCCGTCTGCACCGCACCCCCGGAGACCTCGAGCGGGCCCTTCGCCACCCGGGTACCGTTCGGCTGGTCAAAGGCGCGTTCCTTGAACCCGACTCCGTCGCCTACCCTCGCAACAGCGTCGAATTGACCGACGCCTACCTCGACCTGGCGAGCCAGCTCATCCTCTCCGGCCACCCGCTTTCCCTCGCGACGCACGACGACGAGCTCGTCAACACGCTCATCACCAGGCACGGCGAGGCATTGAAGACCGACGCGATCGAATTCGAAATGCTCCTCGGACTGGGGACCGATCTTCTCGACCAGCTTCACCGGGACGGCTACAGGACGCGCGAGTACGTCATCTTCGGTGGCGAGTGGTGGTTGTACGTCCTCAACCGCATCGCGGAACATCCCGAGCGCGCGCTGACGGCCCTCGCCGACCTCAACCCGAGCTAAGCCCTCCCGGGTCCTGTCCCAAACGCTTCGCGACGCCCCAAATGCCTCGTGACACGGAAAGTCCCTGTCGACACCGGAATTCAGGCGTCGCAGGACTTTCTCCCGGTCCCGTAGCCAGTCGCGCGTCGTGAGGTGGGGAGCGGGTCGGCAGGCCATTTGCGTGTCGCCAGGCCAACGCCGCAACGCCCAGCCCGGTATTTCCGGTATCCCATGCCATACCTCGGCGGGTCTAGGAACCGCGCCGGTATCCCATACCGGCGTCGCTTCGGGCACCCGTGCCCACATGTCACAGGATTTCACCCCTCGGTCACATTCCGTTTCTTCGCCTTGTATACCAAATCTCTTGACAGTGCGCCGGGTCACATCTACTTTTGTTTTTGGGATCCCAACGCGGGATCCCAAAACGGATTCAACGAACCGGCAGCGTCCCTCCTCCCAGAAAGAGGACCGGGCTGCAACTGCTGCCGCCGGCGCGAGTCCAGCTGCCGCGGCAACCCGCACCCAGCACAACAATTCAAGACTTTCCCCGCTCCTCAAACTCCCCCTGAAGGAGAAACTGTGTCTCTCCAAAACACCGAAACAGACGCGCATGCCGTAGAAGGAAAAGCAGAAGAAAAAGCCGGCAAGGACGGCGTGCAGCGACGCACGAGTGTCCGTTGGAGGCTCTTCGTCCTGCTGCTGATCCTGGTGGCCGTCAACTACATCGACCGCGGCTCCATCTCCGTCGCGTTGCCCATCATCCAAAAGGAATTCAACCTCGCGCCGGAGCTCGTCGGGCTCCTGCTTTCGGCATTCTTCTGGACCTATGCCCTCATGCAGATCCCGGTCGGCTTGCTCATCGATAAGTTCGGCCCCCGAAAGGTCGTCACGGCCTCGTGCATCGGCTGGGGAGCCGCCACGGCAGCATCCGGCCTGGCCGGCGGCTTCCTCAGCATGTTCATCGCCCGCCTGGGTATCGGCGTCGCCGAAGCAGGCGTCATGCCGGCCGGCGGCAAACTCAACGCCATCTGGATGCACAAGAAGGAGCGCGGCCGCGGCGCCACGATCCTTGACGCAGGCGCTCCGCTCGGCGCCGGCCTGGGCGGCATCCTCATCACCTGGCTCATCGCCTCCACCGGCAGCTGGCGCTACTCGTTCATCATCGCCGGCGCGGCCACCGTCCTCATGGGCCTGGCTGTCTGGTGGTATGTCCGGGACAATCCCCGCAACCACAAGGCCGTCAACGACGCCGAGGCCGAATACATCGAGTCCTCCCACGCCGAAGAAGACGCCGAGGCCGAGAAGGACGGCGTCAAGGGCAAGCGCGCCCTTCTCCCCTACCTGAAATTCCGTTCCTTCTGGGCCATGTGCTTTGGCTGGCTGGGATTCAACGGCGTGTTCTACGGCCTCCTGACATGGGGCCCGCTCTACCTGGCCCAGGCCAAGCATTTCAACCTGAACACCATCGGCTGGTCCACTTTCGTGATCTTCGGCGCAGGCTTCGTCGGCGAGATCCTCGGTGGCGCCATCGCTGACAAGTGGCGCGCATCCGGCGCCTCGGCCAACCTGGTCATGCGCACCCTGCTGGGCATCTCCAGCGTCGTGGTAGTCGGCGGCCTGGTTGGCGTGACGGTCGTCGCGGACCCGATCACCGCCGTCGTGCTCCTCTCAGTGGTCCTGTTCTTCCTCCGCTGGGTTGGTCTGTTCTGGAGCATCCCCTCAATCCTGGGCGGCCGCACCAACGCCGGCGTCCTGGGCGGTGCGATGAACTTCAGCGGCAACATCGCAGGCTTCGTCACCCCGATTGTGGTAGGCCTGATTGTCGGGGCCACGGGCTCCTACACGTGGGCGCTGCTGTACTTTGTAGGATCCGCCGTGATCATGGGCGTCTCCGTGCTGACCCTGAATTACAACAAACGGCTTCCGGTCTAACTCGCCTGACCGGGCCGGCCGGGCGGTCCTGAACCGCCGCTCGGCCGTACGCCTCCGGGTTGCCGGGCGCAATGATCCAAGAGAACACGAATGGAGCAAAGATGCTGATTGCAGATGAAACCCCCACCACGGACCGCCCCCTCCGGGAATCCGTGCGGGACGCCATCCGTTCGCGAATCTTCGAGGGCCATTACGCGCCCGGCACCCGGCTGGTGGAGCGGGACCTCGCCGCCGAATTCAACGTGTCGCGACTCCCCATCCGCGAAGCCCTCCGCATGCTGCGGCAGGAAGGCCTCATCCAGGACCGGGCCTCCCGCGGTTCCGAAGTGGCAGGCTTGAGCCCCAAAGACGTCGAGGACCTCTTCGACGTCCGCCAGTCGCTCGAAGTCCTCGCCTGCCGCCTGGCCGCGGCCCGCGCCACGGACAAGGACCTCAAACACCTGGCGAGACTCCTCGATGAAGCCGAGCGCTTCCTCGCGAAAGGCTCAATCCTCGAGGCACACCGCGCCAACAGCGAATTCCACGATGCCATCACGGCCATCGCCAACAACGATTTTCTCCGCACCGCGCTGGAACCGCTCCAAGGCCGCATGCACTGGCTCTTCCGCCACGTGGATGACCTGCCGGAACTGATCCAGGAGCACCGCGATCTCTACGCCGCCATCGCGAGCGGCGATCCCGAGCGCGCCGCAACCCAATCGGCGTCGCACATTGGAAAGTACCGCGAGCAGTTCCCCCAGAACGAGCTCGCCACCGAACTCAAGTTGCAAGGCAAACGAACATGAAATTGCTAGTCATCAATCCCAACATCAGCGCGGACGTCACTGCGTTGATCGACGCCGAAGCCCGCCGCTCGGCGGGGACTGACACCGAGCTGGTCGTCCGGACCGCCGGACATGGCGTCGAATACATCGAGACCCGTTTTGAAGCCCTCATCGCAGCCGGCGCAGTCGCCGAAATCATCGCCGAGCACTGCGGCGGCGATCCGGCAGCGGACCACATAGACGGCGTCGTGGTGGCCGCATTCGGCGACCCCGGGATGCCTGCCCTCAAGGAACTCGCTGACGTGCCGGTCATCGGCATCACGGAGGCCGCCCTCTGCGCCGCAGCCCTGCAGGGCCAACGCTTCTCCATTATTGCCATTTCGGACCGCATCACCGCTTGGTACCGGGACTGCGTGGAGCATTTCGGACTTGGCAGCCGTCTTGCCTCGATCCGGTCCATCAACCAGAGCCTCAACGGCATCGGCACAGTGCAACAGGATTTCAAGGAAACCCTCCTGGCACTGAGCCGGCTAGCGGTCGCTGAGGACGGCGCCGACGTCGTCATCCTGGCGGGTGCCCCGCTTGCGGGACTTGCGCGGGAGCTTGAAGGACAGATCCCCGTGCCCGTGGTGGACGGAATCTCCGCCGGGATCCGAATGACCGAAGCGGTCGTGGCGCTGCAGTCCGGCTTCCACCGCCGAGGCGCTTTTGCGCCGCCGCCCGTCAAGCACCGCCGGGGTCTGTCCGAAAACCTCGACGCCGCCCTGACCGCCATCCAGTCCGCCGCCAGTGCCTCAGTTGCTGCCAATGCTGTCGCAGCTTCCGTTCCAGCCGGAAAGTAGGGACAATCGTGAATATTCCCGACCTCGTCATCGCCCACGGCACCGTCGTCAACAGCCGTCAATCCACTGGGCCGGCCCGGCAGGCCGCCCACGTCGTGGTCGACGGCGGCCGCATCACCCAGCTCATCGACGCCGCGGAACCGGTCCCCGCCGCCTCCCGCACCATCGACGCGTCCGGCAAGTTGGTCATCCCCGGGGGTGTGGACGGTCATTGCCATGTAGCCCAAGTGACCGGCCGCTTCCGCACCCTGGACGACTACCGCACTACCTCCACCGCGGCCCTGTGGGGCGGCACCACGACCATCATCGACTTTGGTATCCCGCGCGATGCCCAGGAATCCCCGCTGGACGCCGTCCTGAACAAGAAGCGCTTGGCCGCCGAGTCCCGCTGCGATGTCGCACTGCACGGCTCCGTGGTCACATGGGATGAGACCGTGCCCTGGCAGCTGGAACAGCTCGCCGCCGAGGGCGTCCGTTCCGTCAAGATGTACACCACTAACCGCGGCTCCACTATGGCCGACGGTGACACCATCCTGAAGGTCATGCGCGAAATGGTGCGCCTGGACGGACTCACGTACATCCACGCCGAGCACGATCCCATCATTGCCGACTGCACGGAACAGCACGCCGCGGACGGCCGGATCGGCATCGAGCACCTGCATTCCACGCGGCCCGAACTGGCCGAGGAAATCTCCGTCAAAGAGACTCTCGCCTTGGCCGAGTACACCGGTGCGCCCGTCTACTTTGTGCACCAGTCGACCCCCGGCGCGGTGGATCTTGTCACTGAGGCCCGCGGGCGCGGCCAGGAAGCCTACTCCGAGACGTGCCCGCACTACTTGACGCTGGATGGGACCGTCTACGGCAGCACTTTCCCCGAATGGTATGCGTGCTGCCCGCCCATGCGCAGCGCTGAAACAGTAGCCAGGCTGAAGGAACGCCTCGCCAGCGGAGCCATCCACACCGTGTCCTCGGACCACTCCTGCTACGACCTCTCGCAGAAGCGCGAGCGCACCGACGACGTCCGCTTCATGCCGCACGGATTGCCCGGCGTCGAAACCCGCATGCCCGTCACGTTCACCGCGATGGCGCCCAGCAGCACGGTGGAGGACTTCGTCGAGGTCTTTTCGGCCGGCCCCGCACGAATCAATGCCGTGCCCGGCAAGGGCACTATCGCGGCAGGGTTCGACGCCGATCTCGTCATCTTTGATCCCGCCGAAGAACGCGAGGTCGCCGGCGGCGCCCTCCACATGGGAACTGACTTCTCGCCCTTCGAAGGGAAGACGCTGAGCGGCTGGCCCGCCGTCGTCGTGTCCGCCGGACGCGTGGTGGTCGACGACGGCGGTTTCCACGATCCCGGTCCGGTTGGCCGTTTCGTTGCCCGCAACGGCTTCGCCGCCCACCGCGATGCGCTGTCCGTTCGAAAATCGCCGCCCGTTCCCGCCACCGTTTCTGCTTAGGAGAACCATGCCTTCCGCACACCGCCCCACCCGCATCGGCATGATCGTGCCGTCGTCCAACACGTGCCTGGAGCCGCAGAGCTACCGGATTCTGGGTGACCGCCAGGACGTGACCATCCACTTCACGCGGATTCCTGTCACCCGGATTGCGCTGGATGATTCCTCGGACAAACAGTTTGATGCGACCGTCATGCGGGAGGCCGCCGCATTGCTCGCGACGGCGGACGTGGACGTCATCGCGTGGAACGGAACTTCGGGTTCCTGGCTCGGTGCCGCCCATGACGAAGCCCTGGTCCGGGACATCACGGAGGCCACCGGGATCCCGGCAACGACCTCTACGTTGGCGTACCAAGAGGCCTTCAGGACGTTCGGCACGGAAAGGATCGGCATGTTCACCCCCTATACAGGAGACGTGAACCAAGCCGTCATCGAGTCATATGCGCGCGAAGGAATCAAGACTGTTGACCACCGCCACCTGGACCTGAGCAACAACGAATCCTTCGCCCGGGTCACGGACGCAGAAATGCTGCCCGGGTCCTTGGAACTTGCCGCTTCGAACCCGGACGCGCTCATTTACTTGTGCACGAACCTTTACGGCGCCAACATCACCGCGGAAGTGGAGGAAACCACCGGAGTACCGGTCCTTGATTCCGTAGCCGTGACGCTGTGGCATTGCCTCAAGCTCGCCGGGGCGCCGTTGTTGGCGCCCAAGTGGGGCCGGCTGCTTGCAGAACTAGCCTGATTCGTCTGTGGTCCCCTCTTAAAGAGGTTGGATGTTCTCTGCCTGGGGGCCTTTCGGGCCCTGCACGACGTCGAACTGGACCCGCTGATTCTCGTCCAGTGATCGGTACCCACTCGAGGCGATCGCTGAGTAGTGGGCAAAAACGTCCGCCGAACCGTCGTCGGGGGCAATGAAGCCGAAACCCTTTTCGGCGTTGAACCACTTGACAATACCTGTTGCCACGGCCATGTTCCTTCTCTGAATCTGACTGACCACCGGCTTCAACCCCGATGCCCCCGGACGCATACGTCCGCTTCCTCAAACCTACGGTGCGGGGTTCGGGGGCGCAAGGATCTCCGGAGGTCTCGGTGTTCCCTAGTGCCAGAATCTTGAGGATTTCTTGCTCCTCTGCAGTGCGGGATCTTGAAACTGGGAAGGCAGAGTGGTTGACGATTAGCGTCGTCGGCCATAAAGGAGAACACCAGGTGGGGTTGTTCCGGCGCCGGTTCGAAGCGGCAGCGCCAAAGATCCACGTGGACATCCTCGAAGACCACGCACTGCTCCGGGAGAGTCTTGCTTCCTGGCTTGAAGCCAACGCAGCAACCGTGAAGGTGGTGGGCAGGTTCAGCTCCTGGGCTGAGCTCGCCGCCTCGCTTGGACAGTTGTCTGACGTTGTCCTGTTGGACATCATCCTTGGTGACCGGATCCCGCTGCGCTCCAAGATCCACGCCATTCTCTCAACAGGGTCACAAGTGGTGGTCTGCAGTTCCCTCGCGACGCCCCTGGTGATCCGCCAAGCGTTCGACGCCGGCGCACTGGCCTACATACCCAAGACGGCGGGGGCCGAAGTGCTCACCACGGCCGTTCTCGCCGCCGCGCGCGGCGAGAAGTTCATCCTGCCCGAGCTAGCCGGCGTCTTTGACGTCCCCGGGCCGCGGATCCGCCTCACCCCGCGCGAACACGAAGCCGTCACGCTGTATCTTGGCGGCTCCGGCGGGACAATGGCGGATGTCGGTGCGAGCCTGGGCATCAGTGCCGACGGCGTCAAGAAGCTCCTCGTGTCAGTCCGTCGCAAAGCCCATAACGGACCGGAATCACTCAGCCGGCCCGCGCTCCGGGAACTACTGATCGCCGACGGCTGGCTGCTCCCCGATCGGTGAGGGGGTTGTGCCGCGCGGCGACTCACCGGGGAACGCGGCGTGGCCGCCGATACCGCTTCCTAGAATCGAACCATGACTATGCAGAGCCATTCGAAAGTCGCGGTTGTGACAGGGGTCGGCCGGCGGCGCTCAATCGGGGCGAGCCTCGCAGTCGGCCTGGCGCGCGACGGCTGGGACCTCGCCCTCAACTATTGGCGGCCGTACGACGATCGCCTCGGATTGGAGCGCAATGCCGACGACCCGGAGTCCATCGCCAGCAAATGCCGCGCGTTGGGAGCCGCCGTCGAACTCGTCCCGGGCGACTTGGGCGATCCGGCGGTGCCGGCTGAGCTCATCAGGGCTGCGGGAACCCTTGGGCCGGTGACAGGTTTGGTCATGTCGCACTGCGAATCAGTGGACAGTTCGATCCTGACAACCGACCTTGAGAGTTGGGACCGCCATTTCGCTGTCAACGCCCGGGCGACGTGGCTCCTCATCAAGGCCTTCGCGGAGCAGCTGCGGGAACCCGTTGATCCGGGCGACGTCGGTGGCCGGATTGTCGCCTTGACGAGCGATCACACTGTCCACAATCTGCCGTACGGCGCGAGCAAAGGCGCACTCGACCGCATCGTCACAGCAGCCGCCGTCGAGCTGGCAGGCCGGGGTGTGCGTGCGAACGTGGTGAACCCGGGCCCGATCGACACCGGGTGGATGGACGACGCTACGCGGCGTTCGGGCATTGACGCGACTCCGGCGGCTCGACTCGGCACGGCCGAGGACACGACGGACCTGGTGCGATTCCTGTTTTCCGAGCAGGGCTCGTGGATGAATGGCCAGATTCTTTATAGCAACGGGGGCTTCAAGGTCGGCTGAGCACTGACGGACCGCCGCCCCGCCCCATTGCAGGACAGGGGCGGCGGTCTGCAGCAGCAAGGCGACGCTGGGGCTAGAGAAGCCCGACCTTGGTCATCAGCTCGGTGACCTTCTCGCTGTTGAGCTTGGCGGGGTCCACCGAAGGTGCCTGGAGGTCCTTGAGAGGCACAAGCTTGGAGTTCGCCGGCACGTCGGAGCCAACCGTGTATTCAAAGGAGTCGCCGTTCTGGAGGACCTGCTGACCCGCTTTGCCCGTGATGAACTTCAGGAACTGCTGGGCCTGGGCCTGCTTCTTGCTCGAGGCCAGAACAGCGCCGCCGGAGACGCTGACGAACGCACCCGGGTCCTGGTTCTTGAAGTAGTGGAGATCAACGTTCTTGCTGTTTTCTCCGGTCTGGGCCTGATCGACGAAGGAGTAGTAGTGGTACAGGACTCCTGCGTCGACCTCTCCGGCGTTCACGGCTGCGAGCACCGGGGTGTCGTCTTTGTAGGACTTGAAGTTGGTTTTGGCCGCCTCCAGCCATTTCTGGGTGGCGTCCTCTCCCTTGAGCGCAAGCATCGCGCTGACAATGGCCTGGAAATCAGCTCCGCCTGTGGACGCGCCGATGCGCCCCTTCCATGACGGGTCCGCGAGGTCCATCAAGGACTTGGGAAGCTGGTCTGCGCTGAGCTTGGTCTTGTTGTAGGCCAGCACGGTGGAGCGGGCCGCGATGCCCGTCCAGTCGCCGGTGGAGGGCCGGTACTGCGCGGGGACTTGGCTGAGGGTTGCCTGGTCCACCGGGGCGAGCAATCCGGCACTCGCGATGCGGACCATGGCCGGGGAGTTTTCCGTGAGGAAGACGTCCGCCGGGGAGTTCTTCCCTTCCTCGCTGAGCTGGTTGCTCATTTCAAGGTCGTCACCATTACGGAGCGTAACCTTGATTCCCGTCTCCTTGGTGAAGGCGTCCACCCATGCGCCGGTGAGGTTTTCATGCTGCGCGTTGTATACGACGATGCCGTCGCCGGACGCGCCGGCCGTGGAACCACCGCTTGCGGTACCGCTTGGTGCGCCGCTGCACGCCGAAAGTGCCAGCAGCGTGGCCGTGGCGGCGGCAAGGGCCGTAGCGGGTTTGATGCCGAATTTCATGGGGGGCCTTTCAAGGATTCCGGCTGGGCCCGGAACGGTTGGGGGGGTACCACTGCCCTTCACGCCGAGCAGCCCGAGGAGTCGGGGGAACGGTAGCGAGATAGGCAAGGCAATCCTTACTGTAATAACAACATGCCATTGTTGCGTAATTCTGGGCACGCTGAGGTCGACTGTTACAAACGGGAACCCAGGCGCTAGATCTGCTCCTGTCCGCGTAAGGAAACCATTAAGGACCGACGACGGCCGCCCGGTTTGGTGGTCTGATGAGGATAGACAATTCGGGCTTTGGGCTAACCTCGGCAGGAGCTGAATCCACCATGAAACGCACTCCCCTCAACCAAGGAGCGGCACACGCTTCCGAGCTTGCCGGCGCGGCTCCGGAAGACTACGTCGTTGTCGATGAACTCGGTGATTTCACGTACTATCCATCCAAAACCGCCATGCTCGAGGACCTTGAGTACGTTGACGAAGCCGCCAGCATCCTGGACCGGGCGGGCAACAACTTCCACTTGAGGTTGGAAGAGGGCCGGAAGCTGGGCCTGGGCTCCTCGTTCGGCCGGGTCGAATTCACCTGGCTCCGCCAGACCTGGATCACCGACCGGCGCCGCGAACCGAAAGCGCATCGATTGCTGCGCCTCTACCCCACAACGCTCGATGCCCTTCTGGCTGGAATATTTGAAACCCTGAGCCTGGAACTCGCCAGCAGCGCCACCAGTTCGCCCTGGGTAGTGGAAGTAGCGGGGGAAGAGACCCATCCCGCGACACTCAGGGACGTCGATGGCCTCCTCGCGCGGCTGGATCACCTTGAACGTGTCACTGTGCGCGATCCCTTCGGACACGACTACCGGCCAACCCGTCATGCAACACACCGCCTCCACGCCCCTGGTGCAGGGGCGCTCTACTACGTGGAGATGGAACCGCGTGCCGCGGAGGCGGAGCAGCATCCCAACGAAACTGACAATCTGCCCTGAGTTCCTTCAATGTGGGTTACCGCCCGGTGGGCGCGTTCTGCGATAGTTGGGGACATGGTGAACGTTCAGACCGAAATACTGATCGAGCGACCCCGCGAGATCGTGGCAAGTTATGCTTCCAACCCGGACAACGCGCCGGTCTGGTATGTGAACATACGATCTGCACAGTGGCAGACGCCGAAGCCCCTGGCGGTCGGATCCCGGGTTGCCTTCACCGCACGGTTCCTGGGCCGAAATCTGGACTATGTCTACGAATTCACCGAGCTTGTCCCCGGCGAGAAACTCACCATGCGCACAAGCCAAGGTCCTTTCCCGATGCGGACCACTTACACCTGGTCCGATGAGAATGGTGCGACCCGCATGACCCTCGGCAACACAGGTGAACCCTCCGGGTTCTCCGCGCTTGCGGGCATCGTCATGGCTCCAATGATGCGCAAGGCCATGCGCAAGGATCTGGAGAACCTCAAGAAGATCCTCGAAGCCACATAGAAACGGCGGCCCCAGGCTCTCCCCCGCGGCTGCGGGTCGCCGACTGAGTTGTTCGATGCGCATGCTGGCGAAAATCTGCTGTTGCGTGCAAGGATGACCCATACGATCGCAGCGGTCCACATTTGGGGGAAAAATGACCGAAAGCACCAACCTGCCGGAAAACACGCAGCCCGGCAGCAACGAATATGGCGCATCGCAGCGTCCCCAGCCTGAGTTCGGAATGAGCGCCCCGGAATCCTCCGGCCCGCAGATTCCCCCTTGGCATCCGGAAGCAAACCAGACCCAGGCAACAGCGTGGCCGCCCGCTCCCTCGATCCGAAGCCGCGAAAACGTGGGCCGAGGCGCCCTGTTCGCCCTCGCGGCCCTCCCGATCGGCGTCGTTCTGTGGCTCGTCATCTGGAGTTTTGACTGGATGTCCTCGCTCGTCACCTTCGCCGCTGCGGCGGTGGCGGCCCGTTTCTATGTGATGGGAGCTGGCGGGCTGAGCCGAAAAGGCGTGTGGGTGGTAGCGGCTATCACAGCTGCCACCGCGCTTTTGTCTTTCGTCGCGGGAGTCTGGATGGACGCTGCCAAATACATCAACAGCCAACCCCTCTCTTTGATCACCAGCTCCGAGCCGTGGGACCTGATGAACTACAACCTGGCGAACAACCCGGACTTCGTGAAGAGTTACATGGGCGACTTCCTCATGGCGTTGCTCTTCGGCGCCCTGGGTTGCTTCTTCACGCTTCGCCGCATGTTCGCCGCCACCAGGAACCGCTAAGCGCTGACCAGGAAGCGGCGGCCGCGAACCAAGTTCGCTGCCGCCGCCATCGCGTTATGCGCTAGGGCACGACGGCGACCACGTCGATCTCGACGAGGAAGTCGCCCAGGAACGAACCCACCGTTGTCCGGGCCGGGTACGGGGTTTCGACGAACTTTTCGTAGACGGTGTTGAATCCCGCGAAGTCGCGGCCCGGATGATGCAGGTGCACCGTCGCTTTGACAACGTGGGAGAAATCGAGCCCGTGCGCGGCCAAGACGGCGCCCAGGTTGTTCATGGCCTGGAGCGTCTGCTCTTCAATGGTGGTTCCCACCGCCTCACCGCTAACGGGGTCATGCGGAGTCTGGCCAGCCGTGTAGAGAAAGCCGTTGGCGACGATGGCCTGGGAGTACGGGCCGGCCGGGCTGGGTGCGAGTTCCGTGGTTACTTGCTTGCGGGACATTGGGTTGGTTCCTTTCCGGGGACCGGCGTTGGCCGGCCGGGGTTGCTGACGTTTAGAGGACCTTTGAGAGGAAGGCCTGGGTGCGTTCGTGCTGCGGGTTGCCCAGGACGTCCTCGGGCCTGCCGGTTTCAACAACTACGCCGTGGTCCATGAAGACCACTTGGTCGCTGACTTGGCGGGCGAAGCCGAGTTCGTGCGTGACCACCACCATGGTCATCCCGGCTTCGGCCAGGGACATCATGACATCGAGCACTTCGCCCACAAGCTCCGGGTCCAGCGCCGACGTCGGCTCGTCGAAGAGCATGAGCTTGGGCTTCATGGCCAGTGCGCGCGCAATCGCGATGCGCTGTTGCTGCCCGCCGGAGAGTTCCTGGGGGTAGGAATGGCCCCGGTTGCCAAGGCCTACCCGGTCCAGCAAGGCCTGGGCTTCCTCGGTGACCTCGTTGCGCGGGCGGCCCAGGACGTGTATCGGTGCTTCCACGACGTTCTCCAGCACGGTCATGTGCGGGAAGAGGTTGAAGCGTTGGAAGACCATCCCTGCGGTCAGCCGGGAACGGGCGGTCTGCCGTTCCTTCATTTCGTAGAGGCGTCCGTTCCGCTCGGAGTAGCCGACCAGATGTTCGTCGACGTACAGGCGGCCGGCGTCGACCTTCTCCAGGTGGTTGATGCATCGGAGGAAGGTTGTCTTTCCTGAGCCGGACGGACCGATGAGGCAGGTGACGGAGCCTCGTTCGACCTTCAGATCAATGCCCTTGAGGATTTCCGTCGAGCCGAAGCTCTTGTGGACTCCTTGGGCCTCCACCATCGCGGTAGTCATCGTGCTGTCCTTGTCTTTAGCCGGCGCGTCCGTCGCGGTGCGGCGTCGAAGCCGCGGCCATAGCGTCGTTCGAGTTTGGTTTGGAAGAAGCTCAGGATGGTCGTCATGAGCAGGTACCACAGGCTCGCGACGATGAGCAGCGGGATGGTCTGGTAGTTGTTGGCGTAGATGATCTGCGCCGAATACAGCAGGTCGGAGATGGCCAAGACGCTGACCAAAGCGGTGCCTTTGAGCATCGAAATGACCTGGTTTCCGGTGGGCGGGAGGACGACGCGCATCGCTTGCGGGAGGATGACCCGGCTCATGAGCTTGTTGCCGTTCATGCCAAGGGCCTGGGCGGCGTCGTACTGGCCCTTGTCCACGGATCCGATGCCGCCCCGGATGATCTCGGCCATATAGGCGGCCTCGTTGAGGGACAGTCCGAGCAATGCCGCACCGAGCGGAGAGACGAGCACGTTGGCCGAACCAAGGACCACGGAGGGGCCGCCGAAGGGCAGTCCGAACGCGATCACCGGATACAGGGCGGCAATGTTGTACCAAAAGATCAACTGCACAAGCAGCGGGGTGCCGCGGAAGAACCAGATGTAGGCCCGGCTGATGGTGTTGACGATCGGGTTGGCCGAAAGCCGCATGATCGCCAGGACCGTGCCAAGGGCAATGCCGACGCTCATCGACACTACGGTCAGGAGGATGGTGAGCCCGGCTCCCGTAATGATCTGCGGGGAGAAGAGATACGAGACGACGACGTCCCAGTGGTACCGCTGGTTTACCGCCACGTCCCACGCGGCACTAAACGCGACAAGAATGAGGACGACGGCGATTGCCAGGCGGACGGGGTGCCTGAGCGGCACCACGGGGATGGAGTCGCCCGGGGCCGTGGAAAGGCTTTGCCTTGCGTCGGAAATGGAGTGTTGCTGCATGATGGTCACCTTTTATTGGGCGAAGTTGACGCGGGCGTCGGTGATGGCGCTGGATTCAAGGCCGTACTTACCGAGGACCTTGACGTACGAGTCGCTCTTGATCACAGTGTTGAGAGCGGCGGAGACGGACTTGACCAGGCCGGAGTCCTTCGGCATGCCAACGCCGACCGGTGAGAAGTCATACTTGGCGGCGATCTCGATCTGCGCGTTCTGCGTGGCGGCGAAGTTCAGGATGGGTGAATCCGCCAGGACGGCGTCGACGCGTCCGCTGGTCAGGGCGGAAATAGCCTGCCGCGTGTCCTGGAACTCGTTTCTTTGGATCTTGTCTTTGCCGCCGTCGGTGCATGCTTTATCAAAGTCGGGGACATTGACCGTGAGCTGGTACGACCCGGTCAGCAGGCCGACCTTCTTACCGCACAGCGCGTGTTCATTGCTGATTCCCAATGGGTTGCCTTTGGGCACCGCAACGGCACTGCCAAACTGCATGTAGTCAACGAAATCAAGCACCTTCATGCGCTCCGCCGTCGGGGTCATCGAGGAGACAGTCATGTCATACCGCCCGGCGGCGATCCCCGGGATGATGGAATCGAAATTGGCTACCTGGATCTCGACCTTCACTCCGAGCGCCTCTCCGATCAGGCGTGCGACGTCGGGGTTGGCACCCGTCATCTCCTGAGTGCCTTCCCGGTAGAACTGTGTGGGCGGTTCGTTGGTGGGGATGGCGACGCGCAGGACCTTGCTCGCCTTGATGGATTCCGGGAGCAGCTGCGCGGCTGCCTGGTTGACGTCGAGAGCGGGGACGCCTGCGTCCTGCCCGGAGGTACCGCCCGGCGACACTACCGAAGTGGCGGACGTTGCGGGAGAACAAGCGGTGACGGCAAGCAAAAGTGCTGCCGTTCCGACGGCGGCGGCGACGCCGAGCCTGGAGTGTTTCGTGCGGGGGCTGGTGGTTGGGGATTTCATCGGGAGGACCTCGTTTCTGCGTAGGCCATCTGGGCCTCGGGGTTGGGGATAGTGCCCGGGAGCGCTTCGCTGCGGTGACGGATCAGCTGGCGGCCTTCTTCCCGGAGTTCCCGGATCGTGGAGACTCCGAGGAGCATCATGGTGCGGGTGATTTCGGCGGCGAACAGTTTCAAGACGTGAGCTACTCCCGCTTGGCTGGCCGCTGCCAGTCCGTACAGGTAAGGGCGGCCGATGGAGCAAGCGTCGGCGCCGAGGGCAATCGCCTTGACGACGTCGGAGCCGCGGCGGATGCCGCCGTCGACGATGATTTCCAGCCGGCCGGCCGCCTTCTCGGCAATGTCGGGAAGGACGTCGAGCGGGGAAGCCATGTAGTCAAGTTGCCGGCCTCCGTGGTTGCTGACCTGGATGGCGTCGATACCAAGCTCGGCCGCGATGACCGCGTCCCTGGGATTCACGACGCCTTTGAGGATGATGAGACCGTCCCAGCGCGACCTCAGGTCCCGGATATCGTCCCAGTCC
Organism: Arthrobacter sp. SE2; assembly: GCF_058244265.1. Taxonomy (NCBI): domain Bacteria; kingdom Bacillati; phylum Actinomycetota; class Actinomycetes; order Micrococcales; family Micrococcaceae; genus Arthrobacter; species Arthrobacter sp. SE2. Next base: position 31,227 of record NZ_JBZAYA010000006.1, read on the forward strand.
GTCGGTTCGTATGATCCAGCCAGGAGGGTCCGCCACATGTCAGGGCTGCTGGAGAGCGGGCCTTCGGGAATTTCGGCGTCGAGGTTCGGGAAGGCGATCGCATCGTTGGCCAGAAACCCAAAGGCCCACCTGGGATGCAGCGCACCTTCGATGACAGTCTTTGGCTTGATCGACGGCGGCGCGGTGAATCCGTTGCGGTAGTCACGTTCCCGGTGGCCAATCGCGCGGCAATCGACGTTGACGAGAAGCGCTTCGTATCCGGCATTCGAGACCCGGTCCAGGACGGCCTGGAGGAGGCCCTTGTCCGCAGTGGGCTCGATATTGAACCATCGCCGAAGGCCCGGGGTAGCGGCACTGACGTCCTCCATGGTGGTGGTGCTCAAGTGCGCCAGTCCATAGGGGACGCCTGCCTCGAGGGCCGCGCGGGCGACGGCAGTCTCGCCGTCGGGGTGGAAGAGCCGGGTGCCGCCGGTGGGCGAGAGCGTCAGCGGCATCGCCACCGGACCGCCCAGGAGGGTTGAACCAAGGTCCAGGTGCTCCACCGAACCCCACTTCGGGAGGAAGGCCCAGTCATCGAAGGAAGAGCGGTTGCGCCTCAAGGAGGCCTCGTCCTCGCCGCCGCCCTCGATGTAATCGAACACGCTTCCCGGAAGGCGTTTCGCGGCCAGTTTCCTCATGTCCTCGATGCTGTAGCAGCGCCTGGAAAGCCGCTCCGGCACAGACCGGGCAGGTCCCTGCACCGAGGCCAGCGCCCTGATGTCCTTGAATCTCATTTTTCTGTTCCTCTGTTTTGGGGGGATTCTCTTTCGGTACCTTCCTCAATGGTGATGTAGATCTCTCCCCTTCTACATGTCGATTCCTCCATAAGATCGGCTGTCCACTTGTGATATCTTCCAACCATGGATATGAAGGAAGGGCGACGCGGAGAGCCGGATCTCCAGACCGCCGTCGTGCGATTGTCCGACTGCATCCAGCTCATGCAGGCCGATTTGGTGCACGCGAATCCCACCCCGGACAACCTCGGACATCCCGTCTCGGACGTACTCATGTACGACCCCATGGATGAATGGACCAGCATCGATGGCCGGATCATCCTCGCCGTCGGGCTCATGTGCGGTTCGCCGGATTTTGACCAGCTGCTTCTCCGGGCTTCGAACAGCAACGCGGCCGCAGTAATCATCAAGGCCCATGGGGCGCCCTTGGAGGAGCTGCGCTCTGCCGCGATCCGCTACGACCTGGCGGTCCTTATCGCACCTGACTCCGCCGATTGGACACGGCTCGTGGCACTGGCCCGGGCGTCGGTCATGGGCGCGGCCGTGGACTCGGTCTCCGGCGTCCGCCTCGGGGACCTTTACGCGTTCGCCAACGCTGCCGCATCCATCACCAACGGCGCGGCCAGTATTGTGGATCCGCTCGGCAGGATCCTGGGCTACTCGACGCTGCCCGGCCAGCCCATTGACGAGCTCCGCCGCGTCACCACTCTCTCGCTGCAGGAGATCAAGCCACCAGCGTTCGATGCTGACTTCAAGACCGCTTACGCGTCCGGCGGTGCCGTGCTCATCCCCGGAATCGATGAAGAGATGCCCAGGCTCGCCCTTGCCGTGAGGGCCGGCGGCGAACTGCTTGGCTCGATCTGGATAATCGACCCGGGGGAAGACAAACGGGAGGCGGCCCTGGAGGCACTCGACCGGATGGCGCCGCTGGCCGGACTGCACATGCTCCATGCCCGCTCTGCGTCCGATTTCGGGGAACGCAGGAACGGAGACCTGATCCGGACCCTCATGGAGGACCCCGGACACGCGCCCTTTGCCGCGGCCCAATTGGGGCTCGAATCCTCCGGCGGGCTCGCCGTCGCGGCCTTTTCGATCGTTCGGCCCGAAACAGGCAGCCTGGAGTCGGTGCGTGAAATCCATCGGCTGCTGCACTTGGTGACCACCGTTTGCACCGTGCAGTTCAACACCAGCCACAGCGCCCTCATCGATTCCGTGGTCTACGCGCTTCTCCCCTCCGACGGGGCTACCTCAAGGGCGATCCATCGGCGCGTGGTGCAGGAAATCGGCGCGTATGGCCACACGATCAGCTCCTATCCGCTCATCGCTGCCGTCGGCGGCATCGCAGCCCGCGTTGAGGAGCTGCCAGGGTCCCGGTCAGAAGCCCTGCAGACACTCCAATACCTGCTCCACCAACAATCGACAAAGCCAGATGCCGCCGGCGGGCCCGCCCCCTCCGTCGGGCTCTTCGAGGACTACAGGATCCCCCTGAATCTCCTGAAGATCGGGGCTTTCATCAGCGAGAGCGGATTTGCCGAGCTCGACGACATCGCGAAAGTCCAGGCCTACGACGCCGGGCAGCAGACCGACTATCTGGACACCCTGCGGGCATACATGGCCTCGAACGGAAATATCTCCGCGATGGCGGCCCGCCTCCACGTGCACAACAACACTGTCCGCTACCGGATCTCACGCTTGGCCAAGGACTTTGCCCTCGATCTGGACGACCCGCAGAAGCGGCTCTGGCTCTGGCTGCGGCTCACAACCATGGACCTAGCGGTTGAAGCGGAATAGCGGCCACCGCCACCGGCGTCCGAAGGGGAGGTCAGGTTCTCGACTGGGCCACCTCGCGAACGGATTATCGGCTAAAAGTCCGGCTAGTGAGTGGCCAGATATCAAGCTATAATTCCAAGCATGAGAACGGTACCGCTCAGCGAAGCCAAGGACAAGCTGTCCGCCCTCGTGGAGGAAGCAGACACGACGCACGAGATCATCCAGATCACCCGGCACGGGCACCCATCAGCGGTGCTGATGTCCGCCGATGACCTGGAATCCCTGCAGGAGACCATCCACTGGCTCTCGCAGCCTGGCATCCGCGAAGACCTGGACCAGGCCCGGCGCGACATCGCCGGCGGCAACACGACCAGCGGCGCAGACCTCCGCCGCGAATTCGGGCTGCCGCCACGGTGACCGACGCCGAATCCACCGGCCCCACGCCGTGGAACGTCGAAGTCACCAGCCCGGCACTGAAGGGTTTCCGGCGGCTGCCGAAGAAAGCAGCAACCGCGATCGTCGAATTCGTCACCGGCGCGCTGGCCGACAATCCCCACAGGCTGAGCAAACCCCTCACGAACGAACTCCTCGGACTCCGCACCGCACGGCGCGGCGACTACAGGGTCCTGTTCACCCTCGACAGCGAAGAGCGCATCCTCTACATCCACCGCATCGAACACCGCTCCGACGTCTACAAACCGCGCTAGTACGGTCTCTTCGAAGGAAGATGTCCGGTCTCAACATATTTGTCAGTTCCGTACTAGCCGGGTCACTTGAGCGGGGACAGCGTTTCGGGCCTGGCCCCGCCCTTAACTCGGACCTCAACGCGCGCCGATTTAGCCGTTGGTGAGGGTGATGTCGTCGAGGTACATCCAGGTGTCGTCGGCGGGGGTGGAGCCGTCGAGGTGGACGTTGAACCAGAGGGTGATGGTTTGGCCTTTGTAGGCGGTGAGGTCGGCGGTGAGTTGGGTCCAGGTGCCGTTGTTGTTGCAGAGTTTGAACAGGCTTCCCAGGGTGGTGCCGTTCGTGGAGCGGACCTGCGCTTCCATCCAGTCGTACCGGCACGTGGTTCCGTTGCAGGTGTCGTCATTCGTGTGCGGCTGGTACCAGAAGGACAGGGTGGTGGTTCCGGTGGCGGGGATGGTGATGGTCTGGGACAGGCTGCTGTCGCCCAGGGGTTCTGCCCCGGAGGCCAGGCCCAGGAGTGCGGAGCCGGTGCCGGTGTGGGCAACGGTGGAGGCCACGGGTGCCCTGACGCCGCCGGTGATCCAGGAGCTGAGCCCGGATTCGAAGCCGCCGTTGGTGATGGTCGAGGTGGTGGTTCCCGTGGGGGTGACCGGCGCCGAGGCCGCCGACGCCGGGGAGGTGCCGATGGCGTTCGCGGCGGTGACCGTGAAGGTGTAGGCGGTGCCGTTAGTCAGCCCGGTGATGCTCGCCGACGTGGCGGGCGGGTTCCCGGTGACGGTGACCGGGGCCAGGGTGGTGGCGCCGGCGTGCGGGGTGACGGCGTAGGAGGTGATCGGGGAGCCGCCGTTGGCCGGGGCGGTCCAGGACACGGTCGCGGAGGCGTTCCCCGCCGTTGCCGTGACCCCGGTCGGGGCGGCAGGCGCCGTCGCCGTCGTTTGGGTGTTGGTGAGGGTCACGTCGTCCAGGTACATCCAGGTGTCGTCCGCCGGGCTGGAGCCGTCGAGGTGGACGTTGAACCAGAGCACGATGCTCTGGCCGTTGTAGGCGGAGAGGTTGGCGCTGAGCTGGGTCCAGGTGCCGTTGTCGTTGCTGAGTTTGAACAGGCTCGCTAGGACCGTGCCGCTGGTGGTGCGGACTTGTGCTTCCATCCAGTCGTACCTGCAGGCGGTGCCGTTGCAGGTCTCGTCCGCGGTGTGGGGCTGGTACCAGAAGGACAGGGTGGACGTCCCTGCAGCGGGCATCGTGATCGTCTGGGACAGGCTGCTGTCCCCGAGCGGCTCGGCCCCGGAGGCCAGGCCCAGCAGTGCCGAGCCGGTGCCGGTGTGGGCGGTGGTGGAGGCCACGGGTGCCCTGACGCCGCCGGTGGTCCAGGACGTCAGCCCGGACTCGAAACCGCCGTTAGTGACGCCGGGAACCGGCGCCGCGGGCGTGACCGGGGCCGAGGCGGCGGAGGGCGCGGATGTCCCGACGGCGTTCGTGGCGGTGACGGTGAACGTGTAGGCGGTGCCGTTAGTCAGCCCGGTGACGGTCGCCGTCGTCGAGGGCGGACTCCCGGAAACCGTCACCGGAGCCAAAGCCGTGCCGCCGGACGAAGGCGTCACCGCATACGAGGTGATCGGGGACCCGCCGTTGGCCGGCGCCGTCCAGGACACCACCGCGGACGCGTTGCCCGCCGTCGCGGTCACCCCCGTTGGTGCGGCAGGCGCGGTCGCCGAGGCTGCCACGGTGATCGTGAGGGATGGGGTGACCGCGTCGGGGCTGGTCCCGTTGGTCGCGGTGACCGTGAACGTTGCCGTGCCGGCCGTCGTCGGGGTGCCGGAGAGGATCCCGGTGGTGGCGTCCATGCTCAGCCCGCCGGGCAGGGCACCGGACGACACTGCAAAGGTCGGGGCCGGGCTGCCGGTAGCGGCGAAGGTGTAGCTGTAGGCGGTGTGGGCGGTGGCGGTGCCCGGGGGAGTGTCCGCGGTGAACACCGGAGGTGCCGGTATACCGGCAGCCACCGTCTTCAGAATAATGTCATCAGCGATCATGTCGCCATCCTGCATCGCGTGCTCTGCTCCCAGCTGGAGCACATTCATCGAAGTATTTGAACCGAGATCTATAAACCCGGTCGTGCTGTTCGAACGGTCAAAGAGTTTCGTGCCGTCCTGCCATACCTGGACCTGGCTTTGCGCACCATTGACTACCAGGTGAATTTTCAGGGCAAACTTTTGGCCGACGGCTACATTACCCACGCCCACGATGGTGAATCCGGAGCCGCTAGCCCACCTCACGAACAGGCTGCCCGATCCGTTTTGACGCGATACGTCAAACAGGCGGTTGCTGCCGTTGAAGAAGCGCAAGGTGGGAACGTTACTGTTCGAAGCGTTGCCTTCGCGCGTGATGTCAAACCAGCCGCTGGCCCAAACTTCGCTGGCCGAAGCCGGAAAATTTTTCACCACGTTAGCCTCAGAGCCGCTATTCCCCGTCACATGTATTCGTGCAGCGCAGGCGGGGGAGTTGGAAATTGCCGATTGCACCGTGGCGGTGGCGTCGCCCAACTGGGTGACAGTCGTCCATCTACTGAAATCATTGGTTTCAAAGTTATCGGCCAGAACGACTGTGCCGGGGTCAGCGTTAGTGGGAGCCGGAGCGGTGGGGTTACAGGGGGACGTACTGGCCTGAACGTTGCCCCCCGAACCAAAGCTTGCATAAATCACTAAAGCGGCCATTACAAGCGATGCTGCCAGAGCCGGGTGGCGCCCTCTTCGTGCCGAATTTCGCTTATGCCCCGTATTTGCCATGGGAGTGCCCCTAATGAGGTGGTATCGGTGCAGGTGCTATACCTGAGAACTGTGCGGCACGGACCACTCCCACAGCCCCCGGGGGACTGTGTTCCTCCGGGGGCTGGCACTGGTACGCCCGAGGTGCCGGCTTGCCCGGACCTTGAGGCTGCCGCTGACCAGTCAGAGAGCTAGCCGAAGGGCCACCGCCGGCGTTAACGACTTCATTGGTCATCCTCGCCCGCATCATGACCTCCTGTGGATGGACAGAGCCGTTCATAGTCAGTACCTGGTTGGCCGCGCGATCGAAAGCGCTCCTCATGTCATTTGGGCCCGCCTCATGACGGCCGGCCGTGAAAGCGGCCCGATCCGGAGCCTAAGTGCCGGCCAGCGTCTGGGGCGAGAGTGGGCGGCACCTGTTTTTTGTGTGGGAATACTCGCATATCCTGGGTCCCGGAGCGCTCCCATCGACCGGACTTCGAATCTGGCGCTGTTGACAGTGTTAACACTTTCGGCTTCGGAGTGGGTCGCACATCAGCCGGTCTGGCTCGTATTGCCTATGTATACAGGCTCGGCAAACCCAAATTTAGGCCGGGTGTTGGTTCCGGATGGCCACAGAAGATGAACGCAACCCCTCCCATGCGGCCGTGCATGGGTTTGTGGCCTTCGAAGACCCTGCAAGCGTTGCTGATGGCTGGGGGCATCCCGCGTCAACCTCGCCAGTACCTACCCGAAGCCGGAGGGATCTCAAGTCCTCGTCGAATGCGGTCTCTAAGGCGGTCTTTTTCGGCCGCAAATTGGCCTCATGCTCTGGCCTGCGGGGTTTCGACCAAGCAAGTAGTCACGCGGATCTGCACACGCCGAGCAGGTAGTGACGGCTCAAGAATAGGGTGTCCTGCGCCACAAAGTCGGGCACGAACCACTCCTGTGCGGCCCTTTTTCCGCGCCTAGGCTCCACGCAATGAGTCAGTAGCCAAGGGTCAGAAACAGGTCTCTCACATGCGTGGTCAACCCAAACCGCTGCCCCGCCGCGTCTGGGCGGCATTCGTGTCAACACTGCTTGTACTCACCGGGCTGTCCATTGGCGACACCGCCGTTGCGGACGTAGGGACAGTCGCCCACGATGCGCTGCGGACGGGGTGGGACAGCACCGAGAGCGCGCTTTCGCCGTCGTCAGTTGCGTCCTCAACCTTCGGCAAACTGTTCTCCACAGCGGTGGACGGGCAGGTGTACGCCCAGCCGCTCGTCGTCGACGGCACCGTCATCGCAGCGACGGAGAACAATGCCGTTTACGGGTTGGACAGCACTACAGGGACGGCGAAGTGGGTACGTGCCCTCGGTCCGGCCTGGCCGGCGTCAACAGTGAGCTGCGGCGACCTCACGCCTACCATCGGCATCACGTCCACTCCGGTCTTCGACCCGGCGACAAAGTCCGTTTTCCTGATGGCCAAGACGAACGACGGATCGAGCCCGCAGCTCCCGCACTGGTACATGCACTCCCTCGATCCGGTGACCGGGGCCGAGAGGGCGGGGTTCCCTGTCCTCATTGGCGGAGCCCCGAGCAATGATCCGACCCATCCATTCAACGCCATGACCGCGATGCAGCGGCCAGGACTGCTGCTCATGAACGGGGTCGTCTACGCCGGCTTCGGCGGCCACTGCGATTACGTCCCTTTCGTCGGGTACATCGTCGGGGTGTCTACAAGCGGCCGGCAGACAACGATGTGGGCCACCGAATCGGGCAACAGCAACGCGGAGGGCGGGATCTGGCAGTCCGGCGGCGGCCTGGTGTCCGACGGCGCGGGCCAGATCATAGTCACCACCGGGAACGGCATTTCCCCGGCACCTGGTGTGGGCACCACTCCACCAGCGACGCTGGCGGAGTCCGTGGTCCGGCTCCAAGTCGGTGGTGACGGCAACCTGACGCCGACCGACTTCTTCAGCCCCGCCGCCAACGCCAGGCTGAACCAAAACGACGCCGACCTCGGTTCCGGGGCCCCTGTCGCCATTCCGGACGGTTACGGCACGGCGCAGCACCCGCACCTAATGGCCCAGGTCGGAAAAGACGGCCACGTCTACCTTCTGGACCGCGACCGTTTGGGTGGCATGGCGCAAGGCCCCGGCGGAACCGACGCCATCCTCGACGAGGCCGGTCCGTACGCCGGAGTTTGGGGGCGGCCGGCATTCCTCGGGACCAGCGGCGGCGGCTACCTCTACGACGTCGAGAACAACGGCTACTTACGTGCTCTCAAGCTCATGCCGAACAGTGCGGGCGGGGTCACCCTCGCGTCCGTGGCGACGTCCCCCGGCACCTTCGGGTACACCTCCGGTGCGCCGGCGGTGACCTCTAACGGTACGGACGGGTCTTCCGCCCTTGTCTGGGTCGTCTATGTCTCTGGACCCACCGGTGCCAACGCAGAACTGCGCGCCTACAGCGCGCTTCCGGACAGCACCGGGCACCTCCAGCAGGTGTTCAGCGCCCCACTGGGCGTAGGTTCCAAGTTCTCCTCCGTGGCCACCGACGGCGGTCGCGTGTTCTTGGGCACCCGCGACGGGCACGTGCTAGCCTTCGGCTCCCCGACAACCGCCGCAGTAGGTGCGACGAGCACCGACCTAGGCCAGGTCCCGGTAGGTGCCGCGCAGACGGGTGTAGTGACGATCACCGCGTCCAGGCCGGTATCGATCAGCTCCGTCACGGCGAGTGCTCCGTTCCAAATCGGAACCTCCCTCACGCTGCCTCAGACTCTGGCCGGCGGCGGCAGTCTCGCTGTCCCGGTGACCTTCTCGCCGTCGGCTGCCGGCCAGGCCGACGGCACGCTGACCATCACGACGGCCGACGGCGAGACCGACATCCTCGGCGTCCACGGCGTCGGCACGAAGGACGGCTTGGGCGCGACACCGCCGGCGTTGCAGTTCACCAGCGTGCCGACCCAGACGATCAGCCGGCGGACCGTCAGCATCGTCAATACAGGCACAACGGTTGTCACGATCACCGGAATCACCTTCCCAGCCAATGCAGAGCTCAGCGTGGACACCGGCACAGCGCCGGTCGTAGGTCAACAAATCGAGCCCCTTGCCTCGGTCCCGGTGTCCCTGACCTTCAGCCCCGCCACAGCAAATCCGGTGAGCGACCAGCTCGTTGTCGTCAGCGACCACGGCGCGGTGACCGTGCCGATCACCGCGACCGCCATCTCAGGGGCTGCGCACCTGCAACTGCCGCCCACGCTGGATTTCGGTGACATCCCGGTGGGGACATCGACAACCCGGGACTTCAAGATACTCAATACCGGCAACATCCCGATGACCATCACCAAGGCGAAGGCGCCGCTAGGACTTTTCTCAACGACCGCACCCATCGCTGAGGGCCTGACGATTCCCGCGGGTGGCTCCGCATTCCAAAGCGTGACCTTCGCACCGACCGCCGTCGGGCCCGCCGGAACTCAGAACACCTTCTACTTGATCACCGCCGACGACGGCCAAGGCCCACTCACCGTGATGCTCACCGGCAACGGCGTGGACGACCCAATCGCAGTCAAGGCGCAGCAGGTCGGTGCCGGCCAGCTGCAATCGAATCTTGGGAGCGCGCTTTCTCTGCAATATTCCGTGGCGTCAGGGAAATGTCAGGATTTCGTCCATGGCGTGGTCTGCTGGTCGCCGGCGACGGGGGCGCATGAGGTCCATGGTGCGGTCTATACCCGGTATCACAGNNTGCTGGTCGCCGGCGACGGGGGCGCATGAGGTCCATGGTGCGGTCTATACCCGGTATCAGGCTGCCGGCGGGGCGGCCGGGAGCCTTGGCTTCCCGACCACCGACGTTATGGGCGCTCCTGACGGGGTGGGTCAATACACCCATTTCACCGGTTCCGGGGGCTCTTCGATTTACTGGTCGCCGGCGACGGGGGCGCACGAGGTCCAGGGGGCCATCCGGGCGAAGTGGGCCGCGCTGGGCTGGGAACAGGGACGGCTGGGCTACCCGCTGACCGACGAGTACGCAGTTCCCGTCGGTCGGGAGTCGGATTTCGGCGGCGGTCGGCTGACATGGAACTCGCAAACAGGAACGGTCAGCGGCTAGCCGCCTGCTCGAAGAGCGCCCCGTCGGGCTGCAGCTTAAAAGGTTCTGGCACCACGGGTCGCGCGGCACGAGCCAGCAGGGTGCAGTCCGGAGGCAGTTGCAGCCATCCGAGGGAACATCCCCTTTGCTGAGGAAAGGTCAGACCGGAGCACGCGCCTACGCCGCCTTCGAGAGGGCAGGCAACGCTGGAATGCCTCAATGTCTGGCGGTCAGCCGGAACTTCCAGAGTTCGCGCGAATCGAGCGGGAAGCTGCTCCAGGGATCTTCCATCTTGACTTGCGTCCAGCCCTGAGGAAGTGCCTTGCCCGTCGTGATTTCAAGATGGGCACGTATCGGTTCGCCAGGCAGGTGCAGCAATCCCACGCTCAAAAGAATCCCCGGAACAAGCATCATGGGGTGGTGAGCGAAACCGTTCCGTGTACTTTGCAGAGGCATGGTTTCCTACGATTCGTGCGGTTCGCAGCTGTGTCCATGGTGGCCGCGCCTAGAAAGGTACCCCGATGGTGAGCAGCCCGGTGGCTTTGCCGCGTCCGGAGAGAACCCGGGCGAACTCGATCGCCTCCAGACAGATCTGCTCCCCGCCGATACCGGAGGACCAGCGACCGCCTGCGGTGCCGGTGAGTTCCAGCTGGAACGGCCGCCGGTGCTTGGCTGCCCACTCGTGGACGATGTCTCCAACAATCCGCCCGTCATGGGCCGCAGTCGTGGCCAGGCTGGCGTCGGTGGCCCGGCTGATGTCAATCCGGTGCATCCAGGCATCACGCGTGTAGATGCGGTCCATCAGGTATCCGACGGACCGCACGCCTAGCGGAGGCCCCCAAGGCACCGGTATCGCCCGGACGGTAATTGGAATCTTTCGGCGCGCCGCCACCGCACGAACTGACGCCTCGGCGAGGTCCGTAAGAAGCCTTGCCGGGGTATGGCTGGCACGCTCGCGGACCTGGAGCGCATTCATTCCGTCGACGACGGGGCCGCCCGGGTGCAGCTTCTTTCCGGCCCGCACCTGATGCATACTTTCGCGGGGACTCGCCGATGCCTCCGCGGCTCCGACCAGATGCGCCACCAGTCTGCGGACGTCCCATTCGGGACAGTCCGTGGTGGCGGACCAGGCGTCTTTCGGCAACGCGGTCAGAAGGGCCAGGATGCGCCCGTATTCCTCTGTAGCCCTGTCCATCCATTCCGCGTGGCTAAGCGTGAACGTTGCCGAATCCTCCGGCTGAATTCCCCGCATTGCATTGCCTCCTGGTAATTGTTTTTCCTAATATGAATAGGACACCCGCTTTAGACTGAAGTCAATAGGTTTACCTAATGTGCGTAGGAGAATGATGATGAATTCCCAGCAGCCGGCTGCACCGCCTCGGGAGCCAGCGCCTGTGCGGCGGCAGGACCGGCGCGCCCGCAGGCATCAGGACACGCGCAGTGAAATCCTGAGCGCTGCGTGGGAAAACGTCCGGAAACGAGGTGTCGCCGCCCTGTCGCTGCGCGAAGTCGCCGACGAGGTCGGTATGCGCCCGCCGTCGCTCTACGTCTACTTTCCCGGAAAGGCGGCCATCTACGATGCGATGTTCGACCAGGCGGCCCGGGAATTCCTGACAGTTGTTCTCCAGTCCGGCCCTTCAGGAGCCCCCCGGGCCACGCTTCTGGCAGCGGCACGGATGTTCTTCGATTTTTGCACCGCCGACATCGCACGCTACCAGTTACTGTTCGAACGCCCCGTCCCCGGCTTCAGACCGAGTCCGGAATCCTACTCCAGCGCCGTCCGCGCCCTCGAGGAGGCCTCCGCCTTCCTCGCCGGCGTCGGAGCCGACACGCCCGATGCTGTCGACCTCTGGACAGCGCTCATCACTGGTCTGGTCAGCCAACAGCTCTCCAACGACCCGGGAGGAGACCGCTGGCGGCAACTTCTTGGGGATGCCGTCGACATGTTCCTTGCGCACGTCACCCGGCAATACCCGCAGGCTGGCGAGGAAGATGGAACTGATCCTGGCCTGCGTTGAGCCGGAACCGTTGGGGAACTCAACCGTCCCGTTTCAACAGACTGTTCTGGCTTCCACCCTCTTCCCAATCCCGGATCATTTCCCGGTCCTGGTCCGATGAAAGGCGGGAGGCCCCCGGCCGGCTGCAAACATTGCACGGAACCCGGCCTGGCCGGCAACTGACTGGCCTTTGTAGGCGGTGAGGTGTCGGCGGTGAGTTGGGTGCAGGTGCTGTTGCCGCTGCAGAGCTTAAGCAGGCCGGCCAGGGTGGCGCTACGTTCGCTGGCGGCCTGTTCGGACGAGCTTAGGCGATGAGAATAGGCGCCCCGTATCGCCTCGTATGGCGTGGCCACGGCTGGCGTGGCTGGTCGATGCGGTTGCGCGTGTGCGTTCCCCGCAGCTCTGGGAGGCCGTGAGGACCACGTGGCACCGCGATGCGTCTGAGCAGTTCTCTGCAGGCCGGGTCTTGGTGGATCACGTGAATCACGTCCTCATGAACCGCTACCGGCGCGATTGGCTCGGAATCAACGGTTCGGTCCGTCACGCCGCTTAGATTACCGCGCGGGTTGATGGCATCGATGTGCAGGGCGTCGAGATCGACACAGACCCATTCGTGTACGGGGTGGGCCATCCCTAGGACAAGGCGGGGTCGTGAAGGCCGTCCTCCCGCGGGATGAGCTCGGCTACATACGCATTGAGTTCGCTAGACGCCCATAGGCGGCCCGGGCAATTCCCATGCCCCGGATCTGCCCCCCGATTTCCCCTTGTCCAAGTCCATGCGAAAGACGGTCGACGCGGCTGCCCTTGGCAGCCTCACCCGGCCCTGTCCCTAGTGGCTTTTGATGACGGATACCGTGCTGTCGCTGTAATTCGCGACATAGACCTTGTGGGTGACCGGATCGGCCGCAACGCCATCCGGGCTGTTGCCCACAGTGATGGTGTCGGTCACCGCGGTGCCGTTGATGACGGACACAGTGGTGCCTGTCGGTGTGCCGCTTCCGCCGCTGTTTGGTACGTACACGGTGTGGGTTCCCGGATCCACTGCTACCCAAAGGGGATAGTCCCCGACCCCGACGGTGGCGGTTACGGTGGTGCCGTCGATCACTGTCACGCTGCCGTTTGTGTAGTTGGTGACGTAGGCCGTGTGGGTTCCGGAGTCAACCGCGACTTCGTATGGCCGGTTGCTGACGGACACGGCGTTGGTGACGCTGGTTCCGTTGATCTCCGAAACCGTGTAGGAAAGGGGGTCTGTGACGTAGACGGTGTGGGTTGAAGCATCCACGGCCACCCCGTACGGGTAGGTCGCTGCGGGGATGGTGTTGGTGACGGTGGTGCCATTGATCACGGAGAGTGTGCCGTCCGACTGATTGGCGACGTAGACAGTCCCGGTCCCGGGGTCCACGGCCACTCCGTATGGTTGGCTCCCGACGGTGATGGTCGCGATGACGGTGGTTCCGTTGATCACGGATACCGTGCCGTAACGGGGGTTCGTGACGTAGACATTGTGGGTCCCGGGGTCCACGGCCACGGCGAAGGGATCGGTGTTGGCCCCCAGGGGGATGGTCGCGGAAACCGAGGCTCCGTTGATCACGGTCACGGAGTCGCCGCCGTCATTGGTGGTGTAGACCGTGTGGTTACCGGGGTCCTCTGCGACCGCAAGGGGATTGATGTTTGCACCGCTAGGCCCAAGGGCGATGGTGTTGGTTACGGTGGGTCCACCGGGGTGGCCCGGGTGGCAACCGGGACCGGCGCAGGCGGCAGTGGCTGGGCCCGCCGTGGCGAAACTGGCGACCCAGACGGCTGCCGTGGCGATTGCCAGCGCGGCCATTCTAGATGATTTCATGGTGACGCTCCTTGACTGCTGTATTGCCGCCGCAGTATCCGCTCAGGCAGGGGCGGCGGTCTCATGTCCCCCGCGGGCGCCGTTGAATGCCCAGCCCAAGGCGGCAGCTTTCCGAGTGCTCGGTGAGGATGCCGGACAGGCGGCTTGCTTTTGTTGCCGGTCCGAAGTGCTGCCGTCGACATTGCGGTTTCGCCCCCCATCCCGTCTTGCCCCGGAGAACGGGGTCTTCACGCCGGGCCAATCCTTCACCCCGAGCTGGAGCTTGTCATGAGTGGCCGATACTCGATATTCGACGGCCCAGGAGGTAAACCACCTCTCTAACTACCGATAGTGATGCCGATCGACCGGCTTGGGGGACGGCCTCTGACCGGTCGGGGCGGGGTAATGGATGAGGAGTCCGATCACGACAAATGCGAGCAGGGGGTATGGGCCCTTCGTTCACTCCTGGCAGGCCTTAGTGAGCGTGTTCCTCGCCGGACCCCCAGAGGTTCTCCGCGGGCGACCAAATAGATATCCGATGAAGGACCCCGCACCCTTGGGGTGGTGTGCGCAGAAATGCGGTACCACCCCTCAGTCGTGGCTAGCGCCCGTCGTTGATTGAAGCCAGGAATGTGGTCAGTGCTTCGACGACGAGGTCGTGGTCGGCCTTTTGCGGGAGTCCAGAGACTATTGCGGTGGCGACGTGCCCGGTGCCTTCGACGAATATCGGGAATGCTCCGCCGTGGGAGGCGTAGCGCGCTTCATCGAACCATCCGTTGTCTTCCAGCCTGCCTCCGCCGAGCCGGCCTTTAAGTCCAACGAGCAGTGATGGTTCTGCGTACCGCCCAGTCGTTCTGCTCTTCCTCTGAACCCAAAGCTCGTTGTCGGGCGTCGCCCCGGGGAGGGAGACGTGGAAGAGGACGTGGTCGTTTCGGCGGATGTCGATGGCGACCGGGAGGTTCCGCCTGGTAGCGAGCTCCACCAGCAATAGACCCAGGCCCAGGGCGTCAGCCCGGTTGAAGCTGTTCAGATGAAGGGCGCTGACCTCGTTTTCGAGGCGTTCGATCAGCGGGTGCAGCGCGGCTTCGGGTTGTTCGTCGTGAGAGTCCGGGTCGAATTCCGGCTCGGAGCTAGGAATTGCGTGTTGGACCATGAGTGGTTTTGTTCCTCTCTGACACGGCCGTAGCAACCATCCGCCGTGTCATGGGAGGGCCCCCTTCGAGAAGACAACGTCCGCCGGGAAGATCAGTTGCCTGGCGAGGCGCACGCCTCCAAACCGGACGATGTCCGTCAATGGCCCGAGGTGGACCTTCATCGTCACGGCCACAGCCCCGATGTCAGTGCTGGCTTGGACTTCGTCCTGCGCCACGATGCCGGGTTGCTGAAGCGCCTTGAGGAGGGTTGCGCGGAGGCCCTAACGGTCTCAGCCCAGTCGCCAGTGGTCGAGCACCTCGTCGACTCTTTCACGGACCTGCTCGCGGGCGTTGTCCCGGGGCACGCCGGCCATGAGCAGTTCGTCGTAGTCGGTGTCTTGGTGGCGGATGGAGGCCACGACCGCCAATTTCAGCGCCTGTTCATCAAGGCGCTGTCCCTTGGCGGTGCGGCCGATCCGGCCGCTACCTCGTGCCGCGGTGTGCGCGGCGATCGCGGCGGCACGCTGAGGGGGACATCCAGGTAGCAGCCGGCTGATCTCCGCGGCCATCCGGTCTGCGAGCTCGCTGTCAGCCTCGCGGCGTCGCTCCTCATCGCGAGTTCGACGGCGGATGCGCGCCTCTGCGTCAGCCAGGCACGATGCCTCGGCATCCACCAGCGCCTGCTCCTCGACGAAGACGCCTTGTCGCTCGTAGCGCCGTCGGGACCGGCTGAAGCGCACGACTACCGCCGACAGGCCGCTGGCCTTGCGCGCCCGGCGCGTTAAAGCAGTATTGCCGGCCGGCAGATATGTGAGGTGGTCGAGATCGGCGCAGCTCATGCACAAGGGCGCGTCGTCTTCCATGAGCAGCAGGTCCCCGCGCCCGCCGCAGCCCGAGCATGTCCAGTCCTTCAGGGGCGAGACGACGACGAGGTCCGGCGGCCGGCCGGCCTGGTCCTGGACGCGTGCGCGTTTGGTCGCTCACAGTGCCGGGGAAACCCAGTGCGTACGGTATGCGCGCTCGATGGACGGGCTGCCGCTGGCGGAGAACTGCAGCGTCTTGCTGCCGCGGGGCCGGGCGGTGTATCCGGTCTCGCTGGGCTGCAACCCCTGCTCCTGGGCCCAGAGAGGCAATGCCTGCATCGCCGTCGAGATCTTGCCCAAGCCGACCTGCACGACCTGTTCGAGGTAGGGTATGCGTCCCTGGCGCCAGTAGTCTCGATGCACCGGCTGCAGCCAACCCATTTCCACGAGCACGTCGACCGGTGCAACGTAACCGTGGTCCTGCAACGCCTTCTCAGCCGCCCGTGCGACCCGCTGCTCGATTGATTGCGTCATGTTCTCTCTTATTACCGCCTCTCGAACTCGCGCTCCGCGCCACCCGCTTTGCGGCGCAGTAAGCAGCCGACGGGCGGCGTATTGCGCCGTGAGGTGATTGACTTCCGTGTCGTAGAAGGGCTAAATCCTACCCCTGGTCCCACGGTGCCGCGAGGCGGACGCGGAACCAGGGTCCAGATGCGGGTCGCTCTGCATCGGAAAAGCATGGAACCAGCGGATCGCCAGCGGCTCCTTGATCAAATGGCCGGGACAGGGCAGACGAGCCTGTGGCCCGGTGCTTCCTTCTCGAGTGTGCGGGCATCACAGGCGGATGTACGCCCATCCTTCCCACTGCCGAGTCGCCAGATGGGCAATTGCCGAGGGCACGGAACCGACGCCGGCGAGGAGTTGTTCCGGCATCAGATCCGCTGAACGCAGGCTATTCCGGCACGCAAGGATCCGGATGCCTTGACCGATTGCTTCGCTGATGGGCTTCCCCAGCGTTGAACCTGAGACCAGCAGGCCCACTCCCGGCCCCTGGACAACGACTTCGACAGGGACACCCGGAGTGAGGGCTGTCACTGCGTTTGCCGCGCTGCGCAAAGTTGCAGCGAGCCCGGCGCTCTCGGCCGGTCCTGCGCTGTGGACCAGAACGCCCCGCGAGGTATCGGCCTCCGGGGTATTGTCCGAAAGTTCGGTATCCGGCATGAGGGCTCCTTCAGCATCGGCAGGCCAAATCTTGGTCTGCGCAAGACTTGCGGTGATTATCCCATTGCACAGCGTGCGAAAGGGATCCATCTGGCGCATCGAGCTTCCCGGCGCAGGGGCAGCCGACAGGCACGCCCGCCTTCCGGGGAGCAGTTCAGTTGTCTAGTTTTGGGATGTTCTCGGGTTACGAACAAGCCGCACGAGCTCTGCTTCTGGACCTGATAGTTGACGGGGACCGTCCCACACCGCACGCAATGCCCGATGCAGGACAAGATCCTGGACTGGGACGATCTTTAGTTCTCCGGTCTTTACTTGGTCTGCCACTGCAAGGGTGCTCATCACTGAAGGACCCATGCCGGCCAAGACGCTTGTACGGATAGCGGCTGCGCTGCCAAGTTCGAGCAAGGGAGCGGCGCGCGGGTACTCAAGCAATGCAAGGTCAAGCGTGATCCGAGTGCCGGACCCCGGTTCGCGGACCAGCAAGGATGTTGATGCTAGTTCGGCAATGGAGATCGGCTCCCGGCGCCGGGTCCACGGGTGTTTAGGATGAACCACAACGACGAGTTCGTCGCGGGCCACGGTGAGGCTATGCAAGGTCCGTGGGATGGTTGGAGATTCCACGAAGCCTATATCGCAGGCCCCGCTGGTCACATCCTCGAAAACCTGCGCAGAATTATGCACAAGCAGGTGTATTCGCACGTCAGGGTGCAGCCTGCCAAATTTGCCAAGCCAACTGGGCACAAGGTGCTCGGCGACAGTCATGCTGGCAGCTACCGTCAGTGCCGTTCGCCTCTCAGCGCGCAGGGAATCGGTAGCTTCCAGCATCTGCCGCGTTTCGGCGAGGATTCTTCGCGCCCAATGGGCCACGACCGTGCCCTGAGGGGTGAGGGTGGAACCTGTTGGACTGCGCTGCAGCAGGGTCATGCCCAGCTGGCGCTCCATCAATCTGATCGACCGGCTCGCGTTGGGTTGGGCGAGGCCCGCACGTCGGCTGGCAGCGCTGAGGCTTCCGTAATCGTCCACCCCGACTACTAGTTCCAGCACGGTCAGATCCGGCCACTGTGCCATGCGCTAATCATATAACAATGCGACATGTGATGCGATTTTGATATACCCCTATGTCAAGAAGACGGCTATCCCCAGGCCATGGTTCGGCCGAGAATTGAGAGATGAGCAGCCAGGAGATCCAGCCGGATCCTGGTGCATGCCGGCTCCGGGAGGATCGCAGAAAAGTATGAGACAAGACGTTGCCACACACGCAAAGGACGAACGGCAGGATGCGTTGCTTCCCCGAGGCTTGCGGAACAAGCAGTTGCCCGGACTGGCGGCGGCAGCGGCCGCGGTCGCCGTCGCCTGGCTGATCCATACGGCTGTCCCGGTGATACCTTTCCTCACAGCATCAGTAATGCTGGGAATTCTTTCTGCAAATCTCCCCGGGATCAGTACCGCCGTAGAAGGAGTACTGCAGCCCGGGCTGACACTTTCCGCCAAGCGGTTCATGCGGCTGGGAATCGTTCTGCTAGGTCTCAAACTCAGCCTCATCGATGTGGCTGCGCTGGGCTGGAAGACGCTGGCGATCGTGGTTGGCATTGTCCTGCTGACCTTTATGGGAACGCTGGTTCTGGGTAAGGCCCTCAAACTTCCGGGCGATCAGCCCCTGCTTCTCGCCACCGGATTTTCCATCTGCGGCGCCTCCGCCATTGGGGCGATGAGCGGGGTCACCAAAACGGATCACCGCGACACCGTTGTTCCGATCGCCCTTGTGACCTTGTGCGGAACGCTGGCGATCGGGGTCCTTCCCGCGCTCAAGGGGCCCCTTGGCCTGGACACTGTTCAGTTCGGATACTGGGTGGGAGCCAGCGTCCACGATGTCGGGCAGGTTGTGGCAACGGCGCAAACGGCGGGTGCGGGCGCCCTTGCCGTCGCGCTCATCATCAAGCTCACCCGCGTGCTGATGCTTGCGCCGATGGTCACCGGAGCCGCGCTGGTTGGACGCTTCCACCGCCGACGGACGGCAAACGGCGCTGAGGATAACGGCATCAAGCTTCCTCCGCTGATCCCGCTCTTCGTGGCCGGGTTCATGGCGATGATCGTTGTGCGGACGCTGGGGATCCTGCCGCCCGTTGTCCTCGAAGTTGCTGGCACGGTCCAGGACCTGCTGCTTGCCGCAGCTCTGTATGGGCTTGGGGCGTCAGTGCAGATCCGGTCTCTGCTCCAGACCAGTGGCAGGGCCATCATCGCAGCGATGCTCTCCTGGGGTCTCATCGCAGCGCTGGCATTTGTCGGCGTGCACTTCATCTAGGAACACAGGCGGTTCCCCTCGACGTGATGCAGAGGGGAACCGCCTGTCATTATGTTCCGGCGCGAACGCGCGCATTTAATGGGGCTTGCCTAGCGTGCGACTTCGAAGAGGCCTGCGGCCCCCATGCCACCGCCGACACACATTGACACCACGACGAATTGTTGGTCGCGGCGGCGCGCCTCAAGCAGGGCGCTGCCTACTGCCCGCGAGCCCGTCATCCCGTACGGGTGGCCCAGGGCGATCGCGCCGCCGTTGACATTCAGCTTCTCCGGGTCGATCCCCAGGAAGTCCCGGCAGTAGACGGCTTGCGAAGCGAAGGCCTCGTTCAGCTCCCACAGCCCGATGTCCTCAACGCCCAGCCCATGGAGCTTGAGGAGCTTCGGGATGGCGGTGATCGGCCCGATCCCCATCTCCTCGGGCTCGCACCCACTGACTGCGATGCCGCAGTAGTAGCCCAGCGGCTCCAGGCCCAATGACGCCGCATAGTCGCTGTTCATCAGGACGTTGGCGGAGGCTCCGTCGGACAGTTGCGAGGCATTGCCGGCGCTCACCGTCGGATGCGCGGTGAATTCCCCGGGCTGCAGGACGGTTCGGAGCCCTGCCAGGGTAGCGGCGGTGGTGTCGGCGCGCACGCCCTCATCCCGGGAGACGAGTTGCTCGAATTCCGTCACTTCACCGCTTTCCTTGTCGGTCCGCAATGTGGTCACCCGGATCGGCGCGATTTCGTCGTCAAATAGGCCATTCGCGTGGGCGCGCGCCGCCCGCTGCTGGGACAGTGCACCCATTTGGTCCTGCGCCTCGCGGCTGATGCCGTAGCGCTCGGCCACGAGTTCAGCTGTCCGCAACATCGGCATGTAGGTGCCGGGGTGGTTGGCCTCAAGCCACGGATCACTGCTGCGGTATTTGTTGAGGTGTTCGTTCTGCACCAGAGAGATGGACTCGACTCCGCCGCCCACGGTCACCGCCATGGAGTCGACGAGAATCTGCTTGGCCGCGGTCGCTACCGCCATCAGGCCGGAGGAACATTGCCTATCGATGGTCTGCCCGGGAACGGTCACCGGCAGCCCGGCGCGCAACGCGCCCTGGCGGGCTACGTTGAAGCTTTGCGTCCCCTGTTGCGCGGCGGCACCCATGATGACGTCCTCGACCAGTGCCGGGTTAAGTCCAGTCTTGGCCAGTGCTGCAGCAATCGCGTGCCCGGCCAGCTCGGGAGCCGAAGTGTTGTTGAAGGCGCCGCGGTGCGCCTTGCCAATGGGGGTACGGGCCGTGGCAACGATGGCTGCTCTGGTCATGGGTGCTCCTTAATATGAGGGGTCTTTGACGAATGCGGGCCAACCGGGGGAGTGGGCACCGGGTTCAGGCGGCAGGGGCCTCGTAGAGCCGGGAGACGACCTCGGCGACACAGCCTGGCTTCTTCGCCTCCCCGTTGAGCTCCTGTTCGATAGTGACCTGGACGGTTGACTGTGCCCAGTTGTCCTCGCGGTCTAGGGCCACGAGTTTGATCCGGCCGCGCACGCGCGAGCCGACCAGGACCGGGGCCGGGTAACGGACCTTGTTCGATCCGTAATTCACGCCCATGGACAGCCCGTCGATGCGGTAGGTGTCGAACATGAACCCGGAGACCAGCGAGAGCGTCAGGTAGCCGTGCACCAGCGTGGTGCCAAACGGGCCCGAGGCGGCACGCGCGGTGTCGACATGGATCCACTGGTAGTCGTTGGTCACCTTGGCGAAGGCATTGATGTCTTCTTGGGTGATGGTGCGCCATTCTGTGACGCCGATTTCTTTCCCCACGCGCTGTGCGAAGTCGTCGATGCCGTTGAAGATCCTCATGCCTTCGGGCCGCCTGCCACGTACAGCACCTGGCCGGAAACGAACCCTGCGTTCTCGGAGGCGAAGAAGGACACGGCGTTGGCGATGTCCGCGGGCTTTCCGGTCCGGCGCACCGGAATCGCCGCGGCTGCCTTGGCAGTGAAGTCCTCGAAGGTGATGCCCATCCGCTCGGCCGTGGAGGCGGTCATCTCGGTTTCGATGAAGCCGGGGGCGATCGCGTTGGCCGTCACGCCGAACGGGCCCAGTTCCAGGGCAAGGGTCTTGGTGAAGCCCTGCAGCCCGGCTTTGGCCGCCGAGTAGTTGGCCTGACCGCGGTTGCCCAGGGCCGAGGTGCTGGAGAGGTTGACGATGCGGCCCCACTTGGCCTCGACCATGTGCTTCTGGGCGGCGCGGGCGACGAGGAAGGATCCGCGCAGGTGCACGTTCATGACCAGGTCCCAGTCGGAGACAGTCATCTTGAAGAGCAGGTTGTCGCGGATGATGCCTGCGTTGTTGACCACCACGACAGGAGGGCCAAGCTCGTCTGCCGTGCGGGCGACGGCGGCCTCGACCGCTGTCTCGTCCGAGATGTCCGCGACGATGCCGACGGCCCGGTGGCCGGCTGCGGTCAGCTCGGCGGTGAGGGCTTCAAGCCCTGCCTTGTCGAGGTCGAGCGCTGCGATGTTGAATCCGTCGGACGCCAAGCGCCGGGCAATTTCGGCGCCGATGCCGCGGCCTGCTCCGGTGACCAGTGCCGTGCGTTGTTGTTCAGTCATGATGAATCCTGTTTCCTTACTCTTGGGTGAAGTCCATGCCTGTCCCGGGCCGCCTAGCGGTACGTGACCCAGGAGCGGGGAAGATGGCCATGGTCGTTGAATGTCACCATCGTCTTCCCGGATGCACCCGTAACGATCTTGGTGACACCTGAATTCACAGTGACCCGGTTGAGTGCAAGCCATTGTGGAAAGCCGCCGTTGACAAGCCGGGCCACTGCCCAGGCAATGGCGCCTGAGCTCGAGACGACCACTGCGTCCTGACCCGATCCGAGCCCTTCGACGGCGCTATCCAGGGCCGTGTCGATCCGCTGGGTGAACGCGGAGAACGACTCCAGATAGTCGGCGTCGTGGTTGTTGGAGGCCCAGCGGGCAGAGGCTTTCTCGAGCAGGCGCTGGAATGCTCGCGAGTCGGTTCTGGCGCTCGGGTCTTCTTCCGGATATGCGTCCAGTAGCTCGGATGCGTTGAATTCGTCCCAGCCCGGATCGACGACGGGGGTCGTGTCCCAGCCGGCAGCCTCGATGAGTCCCTGTGCCGTCTGGCGCTGGCGTTTCATACCGCCGCTGACGATGCGGGTCGGAGTTGTCCCGGCCCGCATCATGTAGGTGCCGAGCGCGTGACTCTGGTCTTTGCCGCGTGTTGACAGCCGGTCGTAGTCCTCGGTGCCGAATGATGCTTGTCCGTGCCGGACCAAATAGAGAACACTCACAGTCCCGACCGTAGCCAACGTGGCGGTCGGGAACCATCCCTTGTTGGCTATCGGGGTGCCAGCAGGATGCTCACGGGTACTTCTTTTTTGGGCTGATCGGGAACAGCCAGCCTGCGCAGGCCAAGCGGTGCCAGGATCATCATCACGCTTGCGCCCAGCAGGCTCACCCAGCCGGTGGAATAGCCCCAGTGGTCGGTCAGCAGTCCGAAAAGCACCGGACCTGCGGCGAATCCGGCGAACAACCCCGTGGAGATCCGTCCCGTCGCTGCGCCGGCCTGGGACCCTGGGACCAGGCGCATAACCACTGTGAGCAGGATCACCATGGCGGCGTTTCCGGACAAACCATAGAGCGCGGTTCCTGTCCACATGAGGACTTGTGTTCCCCAGAGCGATGAACCGGCAACTAGCCCTACGGCCACGGCGCTGAAGACCGCAATCAGGGCCAGCGGCACCCCGGGGGCCCTGAACCGCTCCGTCAACCGGCCCCAGACCAACCGTGACACCAGGCCGCTCACCCCCAGCACCACACCGCACAGGGCTGAGATTTCGGCCCGCAGATGGAGGCCCTCGAAGGCGAAGAGCGGCAGGTAAGTGGCCAAGGTCTGGTACTGGACGCCGGACAGGAAGGCGTAGGCCACGAGCCACGCGAGTCCTATCGCCTTGACGCGGCGCGGCCGGTTCCGGGATGAGCGTGGTGGAGCGGTGCATTGGGGACGGACGTGGAGGTAGTGCAGGGACACCCAGAGCGACAGGAAGGTGACCGCGGCGCCCACCACGAACCCTGCTTGCCAGGACACCAGCGTGGCAGCCAGCGGGTAGGCCAGGCTGGTGAACACCTGGATGAGCTGGACGCCCGTTTGTTTCACACCCACCAACATGCCGCGGCGGCCCGGCTCCACCCGCAACGCCACCATGCCGTTGGTCAGCGGATTGGCCAGGCCAAGGGCTGCGCCGCCGAAGACAGCACTGACCCACAGGCCGGCCATGGACTGGGACAAGGCTGCCGCGACCATCGCGCACAGCCCGAAGCCGTGGAGCATCAGGATCCCGGTGCGTTGTGACAAACGGTCGGCAGCCCAGCCGAGCGGTGTGGACAGGATCGCCGCGGAAACACAGGCCACCACGGCGAAGGAGCCAAACTCCAAGCGCGTCAGGTGGAGGTCACGTGCCAGCAAAGGACCCAGGGCGCTCACACCTGTGGTGAGCAGCGGGCCGATTCCCGTGGCCAGGGTCAGGACCACGCCGAGGCGCATCAGGCCCGGGGTGGCGGATCTTGCAACAGCGGTGGTCACGGTCGGGTTCTCCTTAGGCAGCGGTCTTAAGCTGTGCCATCACTCGCGCCGAGTCACGGTCGGGATCCACCAGGATCATGGCCAAAATCGCCCCGACGATCGAAACAATGCCGAATATCTGGAAGGATTGTGCGTACCCGACGGCAGGTGAAACTGCCTGGTCCACGATCATTCCAGTCAATGGCGGGGCGACGATGCCACCAAGGGCCATCAAGGCAAGGAACATGCCTAGTGAACCAGCTACTTGATTCTTGGGACAGATCTGTGAAATGGCTGCGTTCATGATCGGGGCGAGGATGCAGCCGATTCCGTAGCCGATTGAGACAACTACTACGACGACAGTCGGTGTGCCGATGTAGGGCAGCACTGCCATCGACACGCCGCACACAAGGAGTCCTGCTGCCGGGACGATTCCCCTCATGATCCTCGAGCTCACGCCCCGGCTCATGAACTTGTCACTGAGGTACGTGCTGGAGAACATTGCGAGCATTGCCGCGATGCTGGGGAACCCGAACATGGCTCCGGCCTGGAAGCGGGTGAAACCCAGTCCGACTTCGAAGTACGACGGCAACCACGTGAGGACAACGGTCAGCAGGGCGTACATGGGGATAACGGCTGCAAGTGCACCCAGGAAGGTCCGCGTGCGGAAGATCGACATCCACGGAACGGCGGGAGCTGGAGTAGTGGCCGAACCCTTGACACCCGGGATCCGGACTTCGCCGTAGGGTCCCGGACGCCAGGTGAAGTACCACAGCGCGCACCAGCCCAAGCCGACGACCAGCATGGCAACGAAGGCCGAATGCCAGCCGAATTGCACGATGAGGAAGGCCAATGCCGGTGCAGCGGCGATCTTTGCCAGCGAACTTGAAGAGGCGATGAACGCCCCGGGCATGGAGCGTTTTTCCATGGGGTGCCATGAATACGCGGCCGTATGGATGAGCGCACCCGATGGGCCTTCTGTCAGGCCTAGCAGGAATCGGCTGACCAGGAGAACCACGAAGCTGCCTGCGACGATCATGGGGACCATGCAGGCCGCCCAAATCACGGCCAATGCCATGAGGGACCATTTAAGAGTGGCCCACCTGTTGATGAGTCCGGCAAAGAACCCCCCGGCCGAGAACGCGAAGAAGAACACGCTCGCGGCCAGCCCGATTTGAGCTGACGTGAGCCCGAATTCGTCTTTGAGGGGTTGGGCGACAAGTCCGAGCAGGATCTTGTCGCTGTAGTTGACGGTGTACAGCAAAACCAGTACTGACGTCAGGCCCCACGCCTTTGCGCGTGACTCTTGACCCGGTGGCGTCATCATTTCTGGCACTGCCTGCCGTGTGGTCACTTTGGACATGTCATTACCCTTCTAGTGTTGCCACCGTCGCCCAACAGCAATATCCGGGTATCCACTCGCCAGACGTCGAGTCCGTCGCTGACGTGAACCATGACGCGGCCCCGTCCTGTTGTCAGGTGGATCCACATGATGGAGCCATCAGGGCTGACGTCATCGACCCAGCCGGAGTCTATTTCCCGCCCGTCCCGGCGCAGCTCGACGAACTCCCCACGCCACAGGTACTTCCACCGCGTCATCAGATAGGGTTCATTTCGCCTCAACATTTGCATGAATCGAGTTCCTTCG
The DNA here is from genome assembly GCF_058244265.1 of Arthrobacter sp. SE2. Taxonomy (NCBI): domain Bacteria; kingdom Bacillati; phylum Actinomycetota; class Actinomycetes; order Micrococcales; family Micrococcaceae; genus Arthrobacter; species Arthrobacter sp. SE2. The sequence goes on from NZ_JBZAYA010000006.1 coordinate 56,759, forward strand.
CGTGGGTCCCGGTAACGTCGCTGTTTCCCAAGGGACCTTATTTTTGGATCGGGGGCTGCCGCTCCCGGCTTAGCGGAACGCGGCGACGCCGGTGAGTCGCTGGCCCAGAATGAGGGTGTGGACTTCGTCGGTGCCCTCGTAGGTGCGCACGGATTCGAGGTTGTTCGCGTGCCGCAACGGTGAGTAGTCCAAGGTGATGCCATTGCCCCCGAGGATGGTGCGGGCTTCGCGGGCAATTTTGATGGCCTCACGGCAATTGTTCAGTTTACCAACCGAGATCTGGTCCGGCTGCAGCGTTCCGGCGTCCTTCTTCCGGCCCAGGTGCAGGGCGAGCAGGAAGCCCTTGTTGATCTCCAAAGCCATGTCCACCAGCTTCTGCTGGGTCAGCTGGTAGCCGGCCAGTGGTTTGCCGAACTGCATACGGCCCTTGGAATAGTCCAGGGCGGCCTCGAAGGAGTCGCGGGCCGCTCCCATGGCGCCCCAGATAATACCGTAGCGGGCCTCATTCAGGCAGGAGAACGGGCCCTTGAGCCCGACGACGTTCGGCAATGCGGCGGATTCGGGCAGGCGAACGTCTGTGAGTTCTATGTCGCACTGGATGGAGGAGCGCATGGACAGCTTCGCTCCGATCGGCGTGGCCGTGAATCCCGGGGTCGAAGTGGGCACCAGGAAACCGCGCACCCCACCGTCGGTCTGGGCCCAGATGATGGCGATCTGGGCCACGGACGCCAGTCCGATCCAGCGCTTGGCGCCGTTGAGCACCCAGTCGCCGCCGTCGCGGCGGGCGAAAGTAGTCATGCTGCCCGGATCCGATCCGGCAGTGGGTTCGGTCAGGCCGAAGCAGCCGATCACCTCGCCTTTGGCCATTGCCGGCAGCCATTCCTGCTTCTGCTCGTCGGAGCCGTGCTTGTAGATGGCGCTCATGGCCAGCGATCCCTGCACGGAAACAAGGGTCCGCGTCCCCGAGTCGCCGGCTTCCAGCTCCGCACCCGCCAGGCCGTAGTCCACGGCGGAACGGCCGGCGCAGCCGTAGCCTTTCAGGTGCATGCCCAGCAGGCCGAGCTTGGCCAGTTCCGGGACGATCTCCACCGGGAAGTGGCCATTTTCATACCAGCCTGCGATGTTCGGCTTGATCTCGCTGTCAACGAAGGACCGCACGGAATCGCGCAGCGTACGCTCTTCCGCGGTGAGCAAGGAATCGAAGTCAATCAAATCACTGATATCAGACATCTGTGGGCCTTTCATGGTGGTGGTCGGGTGTTCCGGGAGCGAGGGCGGAGCGGCGCCGCTGCGCCCCGCCGCCGGATCAGTTCCAGCTGTAGAAGCCCTTGCCGGTCTTGCGCCCCAGATCACCGGCAGCAACCATGTCGCGCAGGATCTGCGGCGGTGCGAAACGCTCGCCGAGGGTGGCATGCAGGTACTCGGCGATGCCGAGGCGCACGTCAAGGCCCACAATGTCCGTTGTCTTCAGGGGTCCGGTGGGGTGTTTGTAGCCCAAAACCATGGCGTTGTCGATGTCCTCGGCAGAAGCGACTCCTGCCTCGACCATGCGCATCGCCTCCAGTGCGATGGCGACGCCAAGGCGGGAGGAGGCAAAGCCGGGCGCGTCCCGGACCACGACGGCGGTTTTACCCAGCCCAGACACCCACTGTTTTGCTGCGGCGAGAGTCTCTTCGGAGGTTTTCTCACCGACAACAACCTCGATGAGCGTGGAGGCGGGGACAGGGTTGAAGAAATGCAGGCCCAGGAACGACTCAGGCTTAGGCAGCGCCTCGGCGAGCCTGCTGACCGACAGGGACGAGGTGTTGGTCGCGAGATAGGCGTGCGGGGAAAGGTGTTCCGCCACGGCGCTGAGTGCGGTCGCCTTCAGCTTTCCGTCCTCGGGAACGGCCTCGACCACGAGGTCGCAGGAGGCGAAGGCGGCGTAGTCGGTGCTCGTTTCGAACCTCTTCAGGACCTCACCGCAATCCCCCGACAGGGCGCCGCGGTCAAACGACGCAGCGATGGAAGCAGCGACGCGCTCCTGGGCGCCGCGGGCGGAGTCGTCGTCGCGCTCGACGACGGTCACTTTCGAACCGTTGAGGAGGAAGGCATGGGCGATGCCGGCACCCATCCGGCCGCCGCCCAGTACCCCGACGGTGGCTGGCAGGAGTCCGGCAGCCGTGTCGAAGGATGCTTCGATGGTGTTTGTCATTACTGCTTCTTCCTGTCCAGGAACTGCTGCATGCGGTCGAATTTGGCCGCGGATTCGAAGAGTATGCCTTGGGCCAGGTTGTCGATGAGTGGATGGACCTCCCGCGGCGAGTGGAAGACGGTTTTTGTCAGGCGCACGGCGAGGGTGTCCTGCCGGGCAATGCGGTCGGCCAGGGCGTGGGCGGCATCCAGGAGGTGCCCGGGTTCAACGAGTTCTGTGATCAGGCCGGCGCTGAGGCATTCCTGGCCTGTCAGGGTGCGTCCGGCGAGGAGGATTTCCTTGGCCAAGGGTTCCCCGACGAGCTCGCGCAGTCGCCACGTTGCCCCGGCGGCGGCCATGATGCCCAGCCCGGTTTCCGGGTTGCCCATCCGCAGGTCCGGCGTGCCGATGCGGAAATCGGCCGCGTAGGCCAGTTCCGCCCCGCCACCCAGCGCGAAGCCGTCCAGTGCCGCGATGACGGGCATGGGAAGCTTCGCGATCCGGTCGAAGACGCCGGAGTTGATCCCGGCCAGGGCATCATCCCGACGACGTCCGCGCAATTGGGCGATGTCCGCACCGGAGGCAAAAATGGCCTTTGTTCCGGTGGCCGGCTCACCAGGAGTGCCGGAGAGAATCAGGACTTTGGGTGTCCGTTCAAGGTGCGCGCAGACTGCATGGAGCTCATCGACAGTGGTCTGGTCAATTGCATTGCGCATCTCCGGCCTGTGCAGCCGGACCGCCAACCGGTCCCCGCGTTCGTCAATCAGCAGCGCCGTGAAGGAGGATGCGTCCAGGGAGGTTCCGGCGTCGTTCACCACCGCCGTCATCAGACGCCCTCGATGAGCAGGGCTGTTCCCTGGCCGACGCCGACGCACATGGTCGCGAGGCCGAGCTTGCGGGCGTTGCCGGTGAGTTCGCGTTCCATGCGTCCGAGCAGGGTCACGACGAGCCGGGACCCGGAGGAGCCGAGCGGGTGGCCGAGGGCGATGGCGCCCCCGTCGGAATTCACGATGTCCTCTTCCAGCTTGAGCTCCCGCATGACGGCGAGCGACTGGGAGGCGAAGGCCTCGTTGAGTTCGACGGCGCCCAGGTCACTGACCGAGAGGCCGGCGCGATCCAGCACCTTCCGGGTAGCGGGGACGGGACCGATGCCCATCACTTCAGGCGCCACTCCCGCGGAGCTGCCCTCGAGGATCCTTGCGCGGGGCGTCAGCCCGTATTTCTGCACAGCGGCCTCGGAGGCGACGATGATGGCGGACGATCCGTCGTTGAGGCTGGAGGCATTGCCGGCGGTGACCACTGAGCCGCCCCTGACCACGGGCCGGAGCCCGGCAAGGACTTCCAGGCTTGTCCCTGGCCGGGGTCCCTCATCAGTGTCCACGAGGGTGGTGGCGCCCTTGCGTCCGGTGATGCCCACGGGCACGATCTCGTCGGCGAACCGGCCGGCGTTGATGGCCGCCAGGGCCCGTTCGTGGGAACGGACGGCGAAGGCGTCACAGTACTCACGCGACGTGCCGTAAACGCGGGCCACTTCCTCGGCGGTCTCCGGCATGGAGAACGCGGCCTTGCCGTCGCGGGAGTGCTGCCCGGAGAGGAACGCCGGGTTGGTGAAGCGCCAGCCGATGGATGTGTCGAAGACGGCTCCGGGCTTGGCGAAGGCCTTGTCAGGTTTTTCCATGACCCAGGGGGCACGGCTCATCGACTCCACCCCGCCGGCCACCACGATATCCGCGGCGCCGGCCTTGACCATGTGGGAGGCCATGATGATGGCGGACAGGCCGGAGGCGCAGAGGCGGTTGACGGTGATTCCCGGGACGCTGTCCGGGTAGCCGTTCAGGAGCCAGGCCATGCGGGCCACGTTGCGGTTCTCCTCACCGGCGCCGTTGGCGTTGCCGAGGATCACCTCATCCACAACCGCCGGATCTATACCGGCGCGTTCGACGGCGGCGCGTACGGTGAGTGCCGCAAGGTCGTCAGGGCGCATCGACGAGAGGGAGCCGCCGTAGCGGCCCACGGGCGTGCGGGCGCCACCAATCAGGAAGGCATCAGCCATAACTTTTTCAGTCCTTAAGTCCGTGTCTGTGTCGTGCTGTCGCGATCCGCGGTAAGGGGCGACGGTTTAGTTGAAGGGCGTCAGCTGAAGGCGGAAATGCCGGTAATGTCGCGGCCCACGATGAGCGCCTGCATCGAGTCGGTTCCCTCATAGGTGGAGACGACTTCCATGTCGGTCATGTGGCGGATGACGTGGTTCTCCAGGAGCAGGCCGTTGCCGCCCAGCAGCTCGCGTGCCTCGTTGCAGATCCACTTGCCTTTTTGGGCGGTGGCCATTTTGACCATGGACGCCTGGGCGTTGGTGAGCTGGCCGCGGTCGGCGAGTTCGGCCATCCGGGTGCACAGCAGTTGCATGGTGGTCAGTTCGCTGAGCATGTTCGCCAGCCGGGATTGAACCAGCTGGAAGGAGGCGATCGGCTTGCCGAACTGGTGGCGGGTCTGGGCGTAATCGGCGGCAATCTCGAAAACTGCCATGGCATGTCCGACGGCTTCCCAGGCAGCCCCGCCACGGGTCGCCTGCAGGACCCGGGATACGTCGCGGAAGGAGTGGCAACCTTCGAGCCTGTTGGCCGCGGGCAGGCGCATTTCCTCGATGACGATGTCGGCCTGCAGGATGGCCCGCTTGCCCACCTTGCCGGTGATCACGGTGGGGGAGTAGCCCGCCGGGTAGCGGCCGTCGTCGTCCTTTTCGACAACGAACGCGTTGACGTTCCCGTCCTCGGTGTTGCGGGCGAACAGGACAACAACGTCCGCGACATGTCCGTTGCCGATCCACCGCTTGTGCCCGTTGATCACCCACTGGTCCCCGTCGCGCCGGGCATGGGTTTCCAGCGCGACGGAGTCCGAGCCGTGGTCCGGTTCGGTCAGGGCGAAGGCTCCTGTTTTTTCAATCCGTGCCAGGGCAGGAAGCCAGCGTTCCTTTTGCTGCTCGCTTCCGAGGATATTCAGTGCTCCCATGCACAGATTGGAGTGCACACCCAGGAAGGTGTTCAGGCTGCCGTCTGCGCGGGCCATCTCACGGGCCACCATGCCGGCGGCCTTGCGGCTCATGCCCGGGCAGCCGTAACCCTGGATGATCGTGCCTATGATGCCCAACTCGGCCAGCGGCGGCAGCAGAACAGCGGGGAACTCGGCCCTCTCCCAGTACTCGTTGATGACAGGCAAAACTTGATTCTCGGCGAACGTCCGGACCTTGTCCCGGATGCCGATCTCCTCCTGGCTGAGGTCATCATCCAGCTGGAAGTAGTCGGAGGTAGCTGTTTGACGGTCGGCCGTTGTGGTCATCTTTGAACCTTTCAAATGCAGTACTGAGCCGGTCTGCGCCGGTGCCGGTCGGGCTATGGTGTGGACCTCGGCGGTCAGCGGCGGATCGAGCCGCCGTCGACCACCAGCGTCTGCCCGGTCACGAACCCGGCGCCGGGGGAGAGGAAGAAACGGGTGGGGCCGACATAATCTTCGACCACCGAGGCTCGCTTGATGGCCCTGGTCTCGATGTTCTTTGCCTCACCGCCGGCGAGCTGGGTGGCCAGCGGGGTCATGACCAAGCCGGGGGCGATCACGTTGACAGTGATATTTCGTGCGCCCATTTCCGCGGCGAGGCTCCGGGAGAAGCCGATGATGCCGGCCTTGGAGGCCGCATAGGCTGCCGCGCCCGCCGGGGCCTTGAAAACGGTCCCGGAGGAGAAGAGCACAATCCTGCCGCCGTCTTCCACCAGGTCCGCAACGCCCTGGACGAAGTTCAGGGTGCCATGCAGGTTCAGCAGCAGCACGCGCTCCCACTCAGCTTTGGGCATGTCCATGAATGGGCCGAACACCCCGATGCCCGCACAGTGGACCAGGGCGTGGATGCTGGTGCGGCCCTGTGCCGCGAGGGATTCGCGCACGGCCTGCGGGGCATCGCCGGCGACGTCGCCGGCGACGTAGTTCACCCCGTCAAGCGGGTTGCTGGGCAGGGACCGGGAGACGGACGTGACCGCCCAGTCGTTCCGCAGGTCCGCGGCCAACGCCTCGCCGATGCCGGAGGACCCGCCGCTGAGGACCAGGGCCGGGAAGGAGCCGTTATCCGTCATTACTTGCCGCCTTCGATGGTCGATTCGAGGAATCCGCCGATCAGGTCCCAGGTCTCCTGCGGGTGGGTGATGTTGGGGCAGTGCTTGTACGGCAGCAGTTCGGCCTGTGCGTTGGGCAGCACGGCCCGGAGGTTCTTGGACCAGCCGCTTTCCAGCAGTGTGTCCCCGGTGCACTCCACGAGCAGGACAGGGGTTTCCACGCCGTGTAGCGGCGCGGGGTAGGGATCGGCCGGTCGCTCAACCTTGAGCGCCTCGGGTACCGGCATGTGTGGTCCCCGCATGGCCGTGAAGTGCCCGGGCGCGGCTGCCCAGCCAAAGCGGGCATCGAGCTGGGCTTCCCGGCCGTCGGAAGGGTCGCAGAGGATGTCGAGGATCTCCTCAAGGCGGACCCGGGTTCCGTCGAAGTCGCCGATCTTGGCCATGTCCGGGGCCTTCCACGGGCCGCCCGTACCGTTGATCGTGGTGACTGAGGCGATCCGTCCTCGGTAGGTCTCATCGGCCAGCGCGCGCAGGCCGATCGATCCGCCGAACGAGTTTCCGACCAGGTGCACCGGCCCGGTGATGCCCAGGGAATCGAGCAGGGAGAAGACGTGACGGATGCGGAAGGCGAACGGCGAGACGTCCACGCGGATCGACTTGGCCGATCCGCCGTAGCCGAGAAAGTCCGGAGCGATGACGCGGAATTTCTCCGCGGCCAGTGGAAGGACATGACTCCAGGTCACGTCGGAGGCGCCGCCCCAGGCGCCGTCATGCAGGAAAACTACGGGAACGCCGTCGTCGGGGCCCCCGGCAAGGTAGCGGGTTTCGAGGTTGGCGACGATCGTCGTGGCCTCGGTGATCAAGGATGTCTCGGTGAGCATTGAGTCTCCGGTGATGGGTTCGGATGGTGGAAGTAAGAGGGGAGTTGGTCAGCCGAGGTTGTAGTCTTCGGTGCGCACATGGCTGGTGCGTTCGAAGTATTCGCGGGCCGGCAGCGGCCACATGATGGTGGATCGGCCCTCGGCGTTCATGTACCAGCTGTGGGTCTTGGACCAGCCCCAGGTGCGCTTGGCGCTGGCTTCGGTGATTTCCTTGTCGTACTCGGCAAACACGTCGGGGCGCAGGGACATGGCACGGTGGCCGCCGGCGGCCAACGTCTTCACTGCATCGATGATGTAGTTCGCCTGGCATTCCAGGAAGAACACCAGGTTCCCGTGGACAACAGTGTTGGTATTGGGCCCGTACATGCAGAAGAAGTTCGGGTAGCCAGGCAGTGTCACGCCCAGGTAGGCGCTCGCGTCGATGCCCCAGGTCTCGTGCAGGTCCTTGCCTCCGATGCCGGATACGGACATGGGCAGCAGGAAGTCGGAGGCCTTGAAGCCGGTGCCGAGCAGGATGATGTCGGCCGGGACGTGCTCGTCGCCGAGCCACACGCCGTCGGAGTCGATGCGGTTCACTCCCTGGCTGACCAAGCGGACGTTGTCCCGCTTGAGCGTCTTCACCCAGGTGCCGTCGTCGCAGATGACCCGCTTGGCGGCCGGCGGGTAGTCGGGGATGATCTGCTTGCGCAGCTCCTCGTCGTCCCCGGCCTGCTCCTCCAGGTATGCGGTCAGCTCCTGGCGCAGCGCCTCGTTGGCGGCGGAGACCGAGACCTCGGTCGGCGGGAAGTCCGGGTCCACAGTCGCGGCCGGCAGGTTGCCGATGAGCCGGGGCAGGAAAATGGAGAAGCGGTAGTAGGCGCGGTACTGGTTCAGGTTGTTCAGCAGCCAGCGTTCACCGCTTTCGATCTCCTGCCGCAGCACCGGTGTGGGACGCAACCACGGGGCGCTGCGCTGGAAAATCGTTACCTGCTCGGCAACCTTGGAGATGGCGGGCGCGAACTGCAGGGCACTGGCACCGGTGCCGATGACAACCACGCGCTTGCCGCTGAAATCGATGCTGTGGTCCCATTGCGCAGAGTGGACCACCGGACCGCTGAAGGAATCCAGTCCCTGGAGGTTGGGGATCGAGGGCCGGTTGAGCTGGCCCACGGCGCTGACCACAATGTTGGATTCGATGGTTTCCCCGACGCCTGCGGCCGTCTTGGTTTCAAGGGTCCATGTACCGGTTTCCTCGTCCCAACGGGTGGCCGTGACCTCGGTGCCGAACATCATGTGCTCGAGCAGGCCGTTGTCCGCGGCGAACCGGTGCAGGTAGCCGTGGATCTTTTCCTGGCGCCCATAATGGGTTTCCCAGTCGTGCTGGACGAAGGAATAGGTGTAGATGTGGCTGCGGACGTCGGTGCGGCAATCGGGGTACGTGTTTTCCCACCAGGTGCCGCCAACGTCCAGGCTCTTCTCGATGATCTTAAACGGAACACCCGCCTGCTTCAGGCGCAGGCCGGCCAGCAGGCCGGAGAACCCTGCGCCGATCACCACGGCGTTTAGTGCGCTGTCCGGGGCGATGTCCTGGAGCGTCCAATGGGGCTGGCGGGGGTCCACCTTGTTGGGGGTGAACGCGACCGCAGCCATCGCCTGGGCGTCTTCGTTCTCCCCGCCCATCAGCCAAGTGGCGAGCTTTCGCCGCAGCGACTCGTCGGGGACCGCTGCCCATTCGTCCTGGGTAGCCAGGAACGGCGCGAGCAGTTCCAAGCAATAGCTGCGGGCCTCCGCCTCGGTTGCCGGATCCAGGCCGCTGAGCGGAAGCGTCTTCAGGTTCGGCCGCCATTCATCGCGCAGCACACTTGCGTCGCCTGTGACGTGGGCCGTCAGCATGACGAGCGCCGGCACCTGGGCCGATTCAAGGTGGGCGCTCAGAGCTTCTTCGCTCATCTCCGTCATGGCGCGATCGAGTGTTTTGTTCATGTCGTCTCCGTAAAACAGGTATATGGACTAGTCTGCTCGCTGATCGTCAGCGCGGCCAGCAAGCCAGATTTTCGAGGAAGGGCAGCAGTGTTGCGGCGACCTGGTGGGGGTTCTCGAACGCGAGAAGATGCCCGCCCGGGGCGATGCGCAGCTCGGCGTCCTTGATTGAGGCGGCGAGCTGTTCGATCACTTCACGCGGGGTGCTTTGGTCGTCGTCGCCGCCGATCACGAGGGTTGGAGGCGGCGAGTCCGTGTGGAAGTCGCCGACCTGGGTCATGGCTTCGAAATACTCGGCGAGGGTGTTGCCACCGGCGCCGAGGAATTGTGCGCGGGCTTGCCGAACCAAGGGGTTCGCGGCATCCTGGGAGCCGTCACCGAACCAGCGGCGCATTGTCATGTCCACGGCAGCTTCAAGTCCGCCGGGAGCCCGGACCTCAGCAGCGCGTGCCAGGGTTCCACGGGTGGCTGCCTCATCGAAGCCGCCCCGGGTTGCCATCAGGATCTGTGCATCGACCCGGTCCGGGAAGCTACCGGTGACAGCCTGGGCGACCATGCCGCCCAGTGAGATGCCGAGCACCACGGAACTCTCGATGTTTTCGGCGTCCCACATCGCGGCGACATCCTGGGCAATAAGCCCCAGTGTGAGGTCCGAGACTCCATGTGGGCTTTGTCCATGTCCGCGGAAGTCAGGTGCGAGCAGACGATAGTCTTCGCCAAGTGCCCCGGCCAACGGTGCGTACCACGATCCGTCCAACGCCAACGAGTGCAGGCAGGTGATCAGGCGCGGGCCTTCGCCGTACTGGCGGTAGGCGACGATGGTGCCATCGGCGCCGGCAACCTTTTGCAGGTTCTCAGCCATTCTGGCTCTCCTCCCTGATGCGCTGTTCGGCGAGTTCGACTTCGCTTCGAAGTCGATCGGACATCTCGTGGAAATAGGACTTGAACAGATCGGAGTCCCGCCGCATCTCCTGCCGTCGCGGCCGCTCGAGTTCGATCTTCATGTCGACCACCATGCGGCCGGGCCGGCTGGCCATCAGGATAACCCGGTCGCTGAGCAGGATGGCTTCCTCAAGGTCATGGGTCACGAAGATGACCGTTGGGCGCTCAGCTTCCCAGAGCTGGGTAAACTCTTCCTGCTGGATCGCGCGGGTCTGTGCGTCCAGCGCCGCGAACGGTTCGTCCATCAGCAGTACTTTGGGGTTCTGCACCAGGGTCCGGGCGATTGCGACGCGCTGGCGCATGCCCTGGGACAAGTGGAGGACGTCGGAGTCCGCAAACTCGTGCAGTCGAACCCGGCGCAGCCATGCCTCGGCGCGTTCGCGACGCTCGTCCTTGGGAACCCCCCGGATTTCCATGCCGAGTTCGACGTTGCTGCGGACCCGGCGCCAGGGCAGAAGAGCGTCACGGGCGAAAAGGAAGGCCGCGTCATTGCTTCCGGGGCGTACCTCGGCACCATCGATGCGAACATTGCCACTGCGCGGCTTCAAGAGGTTGCCCACCATGCCGAGGGCCGTCGTCTTGCCGCAGCCCGACGGGCCGACGATGCTGACGAACTCCGACGGCTCGATGCGCAGATTGAAGTTGTCCAACACCCGCACTGGTCGATTGCCGTGGAGGAAGCTGTGGTTCACATTCTCGAACTCGACTGAAACTCCCCTAGCTGCGGTGGGCTGCGATGCCGTTCCAGTCGTGAGGGTCCCACTATCGCCGGTTGAGCGGAGGGTTGTATTGGGCATTGTCGCTCCAGTCGTTATTTTGCGGGGCCGACCCGTTTGGCAGTCTTCGTTGGCTGACGATTGCGGAGCCGGCACCAAGGATGATCACGCTGGCACAGCAATGAACACGAGGAACCGGGAAGTCTGATCCTGTGGTGCACGTCACCCACTGGTCAATGAATCGTTGAACACCTTGGCTGCAGAGTCAAGAAAAACAGGCCCGATCCGTGGCTATCACCTCGATAGCGATTCTGACGTTGCCCACCGCCTCGAATGGAAGGAAGCTTTCTCAAACGCACCATTGCCATGGAGGGCCCGCCATGCGTGAAGCCGGCCGCACACCGGGCACACATCAATCAGGAGGACGTCAGATGACGAACACAGTCAGCACCAGCAAAAAGTCGGGTCAGACCACCTTCGACTTCACCGGCCAGGTCGTCATCGTGACAGGCGCTTCCGGCGGTATCGGCTCGGCGCTTGCCGACAAGTTCGCCGAAGCCGGCGCGGATTTGATCCTGCACGGACGCAAGGCCGAGGCGCTCGAAGCGAAGGCCGAGCAGATCCGCGAACTCGGACGCAAGGCCATCGTGGTCACAGGCAACATCAAGGAACCCGAGACCGCCGATGCGCTGGTCCGTGCCGCCCTGGAGGAATTCGGTCGGATCGATATCCTGATCAACAACGCCGGCGGCAACTTCGCAGCACGCCTGGAAGACCTGTCAGCCAACGCATGGAACGCAACGATCGGCACCAACCTCAGCGGTGCCTTCCACGTCTCGGTCGCCTGCCTCCCGGTCTTTGAGAGGCAGGGCGGCGGCAACATCATCAACGTCGGCTCGGGTTCGGCGAACTACGCCCACCCGATGCGTGGTGCGTATGCGGCTGCCAAAGCGGGGCTTGCATCGTTGACCAAGACCATGTCCTGGGAATGGGCCGACCGCGGCGTGCGCGCCAACTGCGTTGAGCCTGGCGCCACGCTGACCCCGTCCTCGCGCTTCGCCAACGCGGACGTCGAGAAGTCCTTCGGCGAGTTCCTGGCCCTGGGCCGCGTGGGCCTGCCGGAAGAAGTCGCCGACGCCTGCCTCTACCTGTGCTCCGAGGCCTCGAGCTTCATCACCGGAACGGTCCTGCAGGTCACCGGCGGTCCGCACACCTCATCGCCTTTGGACTCGAAGCTCGTCCGGGCACCGCGCAATGCGTGATTCAGCCAGCACCACCGAAGACCGCAAGGGAAGGGCTTGACATGGAAACGATCGCAAAGGCGGACACCTTGGTCGCCGCCGCAGGCTCGCGGGCCTACAACGACAACACGATACTCACAGAACGGCGCCGATCACGCATCAAGCGGGAGCTGAGCGTCTGGGCACTGAGGATCGGTGCCCTCGCCGTCTTCGTCTTCAGCTGGTCGTTTGTGACCGGTCAAGGGATCGTGGATCCGACACTGGTTTCCACCCCCGGTGATGTCGGGACATCCTTCATCAAGCAACTGGGGGATGGCACGTTCTGGGTCGATGTGACCGCGACCTTCAGCGGTGCCATGGCCGGCTTGGTCTCCGGTGCGATCCTGGGCATCCTGGCAGGGGTCATCTTCGCCCGCGTCGAAGTTCTTCATGTCGCAGCGAGGCCCTTCCTGACCCTGATGAACAGCCTTCCCCGTCCGGCACTGGCGCCGATCTTCATCCTCTGGTTCGGCCTGGGCTTCGGCCCGAAAGCGCTTGTTGCCTTCAGTGTGGTGTTCTTCGTCCTGATGACCAGCACCATCGGTGCCTTGCAGGGGATCGACCACGACATCAAACAGTTGACCACGTCGCTGGGAATGACGGCCAAGCAACGATTCTTCAAGATCGAGCTGCCGTCCGCGTTGCCGTCCATCGTGGGCGGGCTACGGCTTGGCGCCGTGTACTCGGTGCTCGGTGCGGTGGTCTCGGAAATGGTCGGCGCGTACACCGGACTTGGCCAGCGGTTGGTGGTGGTGACCAACAACTTCCACGTTTCGGAAACCTTCGCCATCCTGCTCGCCATGGGCTTGCTGTCGATGGTCCTTGACCTTTCCATCTCGGGCTTGCAGAAGCTCGTGACCAAGTGGACAAGATAGTCCTGACCAGGGTCGACAACAACCCATCATCCCGTTCGGATCCTTTGTGACCGCAGAGGAAATATCCCCGGAGTTGTGATCGGAGTAACGTGGTCATCCACCGGTAATCGACCGAGGCAGCAGAGGAGAAAAAGCCATGAGGTTCGCACAGTTGCGCTATCTGGAGGCAGCCTTGCGGACGGGCTCATTCCGGCAAGCTGCCAAGGAACTCGACATCTCCCAGCCGACCATTACGAACCAGGTACAGCGGCTCGAAGAGGACTTGGGCGTCATCCTGGTGACCCGCGGTGCCAAGGGTGTGCGGCCAACCTATGCGGCAGACAGGATCATGCCGCACGTGGTCGCGGCTGTTCAGGCCGAGCGTATGCTGCGCGAGGAAGCCAGCGCTATCGGCGGCCTGAAGTTGGGCACGGTCCGGCTCGGAACGGTGCCGGCCGGGTCCCAGTCGATTCTTCCCACGGTGGTCAAACGGCTGTTGACCGAATTCCCCAATGTGCGTTTCGAAGTCGACGAGGGTCCCTCGAAGATGGTGGTTCGCGGCGTCCTCAGCGGCCATTTCGACGTCGGCCTGGTGACCCGCCTGCCCGGTATCGAACTGGTTCCGGCCGAAGATGCTTTGCTGCACCACATCGATCTCGTCTCAGGCCGGCTGGTTCTGGCCGTTCCCGAGGGCCATCGGCTTGCCGGCAAGGATGACTTCGAACCCGCAGACCTGGAAGGGGAGGCACTGATCTTTCCTGCAGAGTCAAGCATCCTGCGCGTGGCCTTTGAACGAATGCTGGAAGGGATCGAGGCCAGAATCGTCTACGCCACACCCAATGCTGAGGCCGCGCAAGCCATGGTGCGCGCCGGCGTCGGAATTTGCATGGCGAACACGCTTCTCGATTCGACCATCAGCGGCAAGGGTGTTGCGCTCGTGCCTCTTCCCTTCGAATGGGCACGTGCCAGTACTTCCGCCATCGTCAGGAAAGACGAGGCCAGGTCCTCGGCAGTGCAGGCGTTCCTGCGTCTCTTGAGGGAAGCCGCCAAGACCTTCTAACCAACAGACAGGCCCGCCGCGCCTTTCTAGCCGGCGGCCTTTTTGGCATGCCCAACGGCCGGCCCCTTAGGGGCGTTCGGTACCCGCCGATAGCGCAGGCATATCACCCTGCCAGCGCTGGCGACCTTCCCAGGGCCGAGTTGGCTGGCGAGACTGAAATCACACCGGACGCGAGAGTATGCCGTCCGGATCCGACGTTCAGTGAGGTGCCCCCCGTTGTTAGTTGAAACAGCCCTAGCGAGTCGCTCCGAGACAATCGTCGAGTTCATCGCACAGGCCAGAAACAGAGAATCGGCCATGTTTACCGAGGCCGAAGGAAAATCCCTGCTGTCGGCATGTGGAATTGATACCCCCCAAGGCGTCGAAATCGCGGTGGGCCAGGAACTTCCGGGCCACCTGCGCGAACCGCTGGTCGTCAAGGCGATCTCGGCGACGCTCGTGCACAAGTCCGACGCCGGCGGCGTGCGGGTTGGCGTGACCCGCGCCGAACTTGAAGAAGTCGCGGCACAGATGCGCGAGAGCCTGGCTGACTTCGGGCACACGCTGGATGGCCTGCTTGTCGAGGAAATGGTGCCGGCCGGCCATGAGATCATCGTCGGCGCGGTGCGCACGCCCGGACTTGGCTGGACCGTCATGGTCGGCCTTGGCGGTGTCCTTGTGGAGGTATTCGAAGACGTTGCCTTTGGCCTGGCGCCCCTGTCCAACGAGCAGATTCTTGACATGCTGCAGGAACTGCGCGGCATGAAGGTGCTCAACGGTGCACGTGGCGGCGTGAAAGCAGATGTCCCGGCCCTTGTCACGTTGATCACGCGACTTGCCGGCCCTGGAGGCCTTCTGGCTTCCCTTCCCGATGACGTCGTCGAAATCGATCTCAACCCGGTGATCGTTTCCGACACGCGTGCGGTCGCAGTGGATGCCCGCTTCGTCGTCGGGCCGCTGGGAGCCGACCGCGTCGTGGTCGCCGACCGCAAGGATGGCCGGGCAACGGATTTCTCGCCGTTGTTCCAGCCCCGCAGGATCGCAGTACTCGGTGCAAGTGGCAAACGCCCAAACCTTGCCAACCGGTTCATCCGCAACATCCGCGCGGGCGGCTTCGAGGGCGCCATCGTCCCGATCCACCCGGCCGCCGACGAAATCGAGGGCCTGCCCACCGTCGCCTCGCTGGGCGACGTCGATGAACCCATCGACTACGCCTTCGTGGCACTGCCCGGGGCACGCGTCGCCGAGGCGCTGGGGCAGGGCGCCGGCAAGGTGCGGTTCGCCCAGGTAGTTTCCAGCGGTTTTGGGGAAGTCGAGGAAGGCAAGGAACTCGAGGCCACGCTCGTTGCCACAGTGCGCGAGGCGGGCATTCGCCTGATCGGCCCGAACTGCCTGGGCACACACGCCTCGGCCGGGAAGCTTTCCTTCGTCCCCGAGGCCCCGCTGACGCCAGGAACCACTGCAGTGGTCTCGCAGAGCGGCGGGCTGAGCGTTGACATCCTGCGCGTCGGGGCGGCTCGAGGCATCGATTTCCACAGCGTGATCAGCATCGGAAACAGCGCCGACGTCGACGCCGCCGAACTCGTCGAGTCCTTCCTGCGCAACGATGAGGTGCAGGTCATCGGCCTGTACCTGGAGTCGCTGGCCGTGGCCCGCCAGGTCCTGGACGTGCTTGCCCCGGCCGAAACCCGGAAGCCTATAGTGCTGCTGGCCGGAGGCCGGACCGCCGAGGGCTCACGTGCGGCCACCAGCCACACCGGCGCGCTTGCAGGAAACCACCGCCTGTGGCCGGCCATCGCCCGCCAGTCCGGCATGACCCTCGTGGACTCCCTCGCCGACTTCGCCTCCGCGCTGCACGCCCTTTCGACACTCGATTTGAGCGTGCATCCCAACGGCCGTGAGGCAGTGCTTTTCGGAAACGGAGGCGGTGCCAGCGTGCTGGGCGCAGATGCCCTTGACCGCCAGGGGATGGCAACCTCGCCGCTTCCCGCCCAGGTCATCGAGGCTCTCGAGGCGCTGGACCTGCCTCCGGGCAACGGATTCCACAACCCCATCGACGTGCCGGCCGGCACGCTGGCCGTCAGGAGCGGCGCGGTCGCTGCGGACATTCTCAAGACTGTGCTCGCCGACAGCCACCCGGCAGTGCTGATTTCCCACCTGAACGTGGGCATCATCCAGCGCAACCTCGGGGCCACCCATGGAGACGTCACGGGCAACATCATCGACTCGATCGCCAAGGCACGCGACGAGTCGCAGCCGGGAACCCACCAGATCCTGGTCCTGAAAACGGACGGCAGCGCGGGAACCGCGGAGCTGATCACGGCGTACGCACAACGTGCCCGCAAGATGGGAATCCCGGTCTTTCCGGCTTTCGAAGACGCGGCCCTCGCCGCGCGGGCAGTGCTCGAACAGAGCCGTCAGACACACCAGGCGCCGCGTCGCGCAAACGGAAGGCAGTAAGACATGACCCAGGAAGCAGTCAAGACCGAGGAAATCAAGCTCAGCCGCGAGCAGGAACATGAAGAGCGCCGCGCGGCCGCATTGGCCATGGGCGGCCCCAAGAAGCTTGAGGCCCGCCGCGCCGAAGGACGGCTGAACGCCCGCGAGCGTCTCGCATTGCTGCTGGACCCGGGCACGTTCCGCGAGTCCGGCCTGTTCACGACCTCCGCCGTTGAAGCTGACCGACACAAGACCCCGGCCGACGGCAAGGTCACCGGCACCGGCGAGGTCGACGGCCGGCGTGCAGCGGTCATTGCCTACGACTTCACCGTCAAAGGTTCCTCGTCCAGCCCGGTCAGCAACAAGAAGATGTCCAACTTCAAGGAACTCGCGGGCAAGGTCGGCATGCCGCTGGTCTACCTCTCCGAGTCCACCGGCGTGCGCATGCCAGACGCCATGGGCGGCACCGGGATGGGCAACGCCAACGGCAAGACCCGGTTCCTGCGCAAGCGTGAAAGCCCTTGGGTCTCGGCGGCCTTTGGCTACTGCTTCGGCTCTGCCGCCTGGCACACCGTCGCCGCCGACTTCGCGGTCTTCCGCAAAGGCAGCGTGCTGGCCGTCTCCAGCCCCGGCCTGGTCAGCCGCGCCACAGGCCAGCAGGTTGAAGCCCAGGAGCTCGGTGGCTGGAAGGTGCACGCCGAGGTCACCGGCTACGCCGACGCGGTGGCCGACACCGATGAGGAAGCCATTGAACTGGTCCGCCGCTTCCTCTCCTACATGCCCGCACACAACGGCGAAGCGCCGCCGCTGGCACCGGTCCCCGCAGGCTCGGGAAAGCGCGCCGCCGAGCTGAACCAGATTGTCCCCGAGTCCCGTACCAAGACCTACGATGTGCGCAAGGTCATCGACATCATCGCCGACACCGACTCGGTCTTCCCGATCAAGGCCCGCTACGGCAAGTCACTTGTTACCTCGCTGGCCCGCATCGGCGGCCAGTCCGTGGGCATCATCGCCAACAACCCGATGTTCAAAGGCGGCGCGCTGGACGGTGCTGCCTGCGACAAGGCCACCAGCTTCCTGGTGCTCTGCGACTCCTACAACATCCCGGTCATTATGCTCGTGGACCAGCCCGGATTCCTGATCGGCTTGGAAGCCGAGCACAACAAGGTCGCCGGCAAGATCATCAACTGGATGAACGCGCTCTCGCTCGTCACCGTGCCCAAGATCTCGGTGACCATGCGCAAGAACTACGGCCAGGCCTTTATCAACATGGGCGGCGGCGGAACCGCCGACGCCACGGCCGGCTGGTGGTCCACCGAGGTCAGCTTCATGGACCCGACCTCTGCGGTCTCCGTGGTCCACGGACTCGACCCCCAAACCGACCCGGAGATGTACGAGCTGCGCCTTGCCGAGATGGCCAAGGGGACCACCGCCTATGACGTGGCCCGTGTCTACGGATTCGAGCAGGTCATCGACCCCGCCGAGACGCGCGAATTTATCCTCGGCGCCTTGAAGGACCACTACCGGGCCCGGAGCAACGGGGTGGGCGAACACAACTTGAGCACCTGGCCGACAAGCTTCTAAGAGGACGGAACCATGAATTCATTTCCAGAAAGCCTGCTGATCGCCAATCGCGGCGAAATCGCACGACGAATCATCAGGACTGCCAAACGGCTGGGTGTGCGCACGGTAGCGGTTTACCACAAGGTCGATGCGGGTCTTCCGTATGTCGCCGAGGCCGATGTCGCCGTTCAGCTCGAGGGCGACATTCCCGTGCAGGCGTACCTCGACGGTGACCAGATCGTGGCCATCGCCAAGGAAAACGGCGTCACCGCCGTCCACCCGGGATACGGGTTCCTGGCCGAGAACGCCGGCTTTGCCCGGACCGTTTCCGAGGCCGGGTTGACCTGGGTCGGCCCGTCTGCCGAGGTCATCGACGTCATGGGTGACAAGGTCGAGTCGCGGCGCGCCGTGGCCGTCGCGGGGGTGCCGATTTCCGGCGACGCCGGTGCGGCCCTGAAGACCGGCGACGAGGCCGTCGCCGAAGCCAAACGCGTGGGCTATCCGGTGATGGTCAAGGCCTCGGCCGGCGGCGGGGGCATCGGCATGGCCGTGGCCCGCGACGACGACGAACTGCGCAAGGCGTTCGAGAACACCAAATCGATGTCCGAGCGCAGCTTCGGCTCCGACCGCGTCTTTGTGGAACGCTTCGTCGAATCGGCACGCCACGTGGAAATCCAGGTCCTGGGCCTGGACGACGGCACGATCGTCGCCTTGGGTGAGCGCGACTGCTCCACCCAGCGCCGCCACCAGAAGCTCATCGAGGAATCGCCGGCCCCGAACCTCGATCCGGCCGTGCGCGCACGCCTGATCGAGTCGGCCATCGCGGCGGCCGGATCCGTGGGCTATCGCAACGCGGGCACCGTCGAATTCCTGCTCGACACGAACACGGGGGGCTTCGTTTTCCTTGAGATGAACACCCGCATCCAGGTCGAGCATCCGATCACCGAACTGACCCACGGTGTGGACCTGATCGAGCAGCAGCTGAGCATAGCCGCCTCGGGCACCACCACCGCGGACTTCAACGCGGTCGCCCGCGGACACGCGATCGAGCTGCGGATCTGCGCCGAAGACCCCAAGCGGTTCTTCCCAAGCCCAGGCCCCATCGATGTCTGGGTCGAACCCACGGGAGAGGGCATCCGCGTCGATTCCGGCTACGTGGCCGGCACCGAGGTCACCCCGCACTTCGACTCGCTCGTCGCCAAGGTGTGCGCCTACGGCGAGACCCGCGAGGAAGCCCTGGTCCGTGCCATCGCCGCCTGCGGCGAGTTCGTGATCGAGGGTCTGACAACCAACCAGCCGTTCCTCGAGGAAATCCTCGCCTCGGAGGAATTCACGGCAGGAAACTATGACACCGGCGTGGTGGAGAAGATCCAGAAGCGCCTCAAGGCCGCGGCCAAAAGGAGTGCATGAGCATGGCGGAGACAATCCAGTCAGTAATGGGTGCCAGCGTATGGAAAATCCTGGTGGGACCGGGTGACAGGGTCGAGGAAGACGACGTCTTCATGATCCTTGAGGCCATGAAGATGGAAATCCCCGTCATCGCGGAGGACGCGGGAACAGTGCTGGCAATCCACGTTGCCGAGGGCGACACGGTCTCGGCTGGCCAGGCACTCGTCGAATTCGCGGCGGAGTAAGCCATGTCGATCCCCAGCACCTTGAAGGCGTGGTCGGTCACCGAACTCGGTGAACCCGTCGACGCCCTGCAGCTTGTCGAACGCGCCGTACCCGTCCCGGGCGAAGGCCAGCTGGTGGTGCGCGTCCTGGCCTCGGCGGCGAACTTCCCCGATGTGCTGATGTGCCGCGGCGTGTACCAAGTCAAGCCGGAACTGCCCTTCACGCCTGGACGCGAAGTCTGCGCCGAAGTCGTGGCCACGGGTCCTGGCGTCACCCGCGCCTCGGTGGGCGACAGGGTACTGGGCCTGACCACGCTTCCGCACGGCGGGTTCGCCGAGTACGCGCTGATGGACCAGGACAAGGTGCACCAGGCGCCCGCCTCGCTCGACGACGCCCAGGCCTCCTGCCTGTTCATCGGATACCAGACCGGCTGGTTCGGCCTGCACCGGCTGGCCCGGATCCAGCCCGGCGAGACGCTGCTGGTCCACGCCGCAGCAGGCGGGGTGGGCAGTGCCGCCATCCAGCTCGGCAAGGCTGCCGGCGCCAGGGTGATCGGCGTGGTCGGCGGAGAGGCAAAGGCGGAATACGCCAGGAAGCTCGGCGCCGACCTGGTCATCGACCGCCGCAACGAGGACTTCGTCAAGCAAGTCAACGTGTTCACCGGCGGGAAGGGCGCGGATGTGATCTACGACCCGGTCGGCGGGGAGACCTACCAGCGCTCGACCAAATGCATCGCGTTCGAGGGCCGGATCATTGTGGTCGGCTTCGCCGGCGGTGAGATCCAGTCCGCCCCGCTGAACCACGCATTGGTGAAGAACTACTCGATCATCGGCATCCACTGGGGCCTGTACAACACCAAGAACCCGGCGGCGGTGGATGAATGCCACAGGGAGCTGAGCCGTCTGGCCGACTCCGGGGCAATCGATCCCTTCGTCAGCGAAAGATTCACCTTGGACGGCGTGCCCGAAGCCCTCCAGCGGCTCGCCGATGGAAAGACAGTAGGCCGGGTGGTCATGGAACACGCCAGGAACGACCGATAGCCACACTGCGGGCCACGCGCCCGGTCCAGGCCATCCGGCCTCAAAACTACACAGGAGTAGAAATGTTTGAGTCACAGAACAGCGGATCACCCTTGGGGAATCTGCTGGCGTTGGACAGCGGCGTATCGCGACGTTCGCTGCTGAAGTATTTCGGCCTTGGGACAGCGGCACTTGGCTCGGCCTCGTTGTTGGCGGGCTGTGGGAGCGGTAACGGTGCTGCTGCCGCCAGCCAGCCGCAGAGTTTCGCCGTTGCGGCGTTTCCCGGCGATGCGTACTTCCTTGATGCGATCAACCTGAGCAACAAGGACTACGCGAAGCACAAACTTGACGTCCCCAAGCACCTCAGCCCCCAAAGTGGAGTCCAGGCATTCCAACTGCTGGTTGCCGGTGCCGTCGATGGGTACGCCTCCGACACCCTGCTGCTGATGGCGACCCACGCGAACAGCTCCAAAGGCAAGCGTCCGGTGCTTGCCGGTTTCCGCACGGTCGAAACCACGTATGGGATCGTCGGCAGCAAGACTTCCAGCTGGCCGGGAGCCGATGCGAGCTTCGAGGATAAGATCCGCTCCCTGAAGGGCAAGCGGATCGGTGTCTCTTCCGTGGGCGCGGGTGGCGACCTGCAACTGAAGCTCGCCCTTGAGCTGGCAGGAATGAAGTACAGCGATGTCACGGTTCTTGCCGTCGGTCCCACCGCCCAGGGCATCCCGAACCTGACCGCCAATCGCATCGACGCCTACGTCACCGTCCAGTGGACTGCGACGCGCTTCGTAGCCAAGGAGTCCGGTGGAACGGTCCTCATCGACTTCGCCGAAGCGAGCGCCCCCGACCTGATGCGCAACCAGGCAGTCGTCGCGATCGCGGTCCGCGAGGAAACGGCGCAGCAGCAACCGGAGCTTGTCAGAAACTGGCTCGCAGCCCAGGACGATGGCAGCCAATGGATTATCAACAACAAAAAGGCGGCCGCCGATCTGCTGAACGCCAGCGGACTTGGCGGCAAGGCGCCCGAAATCGCCGCGGCCTACGTCGACCACTATGTGAACCAGGTGGCACCGAACCTCAAGCCGATGTTCAAGGCGCCGAGGGAGACGGTCGAACGCATGGCCGATCTGGCCTTGCGCTTCGGAAGCGTCAAGAAGGGTGATATCACTTACGAACAGCTCGTTCCGGAGTTCGCACGGGCATGAGTGAAACGATGAAGACAGCAAACGACGGCGGCGTGGCGACGCGCCGTGAATCGCCCACCGGTCTCGACCTTGACCGACTGAGGGATTGGTTGGACCGGGAATACCCCGGACTGGTTGCGGGGGAGCTGTCAGCCAGCCTGATCCAGGGCGGAAAATCAAACCTCACGTATGAGCTCACCGACGGGGTCAGCCAATGGATCGTGCGCCGCCCGCCGCTGGGAACGATCATGGCGACCGCCCACGACATGCGCCGCGAGTACACCATTGCTGATGCACTTCGACACACGGATGTCCCGGTGGCGAAGATGTTTGCCTATTGCGGCGACAAAGACGTCCTGGGTGCCGACTTTTACATCATGGAGCGGATCGACGGCGTACCATACCGGTACGCCGACGAGATCAAACCGCTCGGGGCGCCACGCACGCGGGCCATCGCGAAGGAGCTGGTGGGCACCTTGGCGGAGCTGCACCGGGTGGATCCCTCCGCCGTCGGCCTGGGCGGTTTGGGACGGCCGGAGGGCTTCCTTGGCCGGCAGGTTCAACGCTGGAAGACGCAGCTTGACGCCTCATTCACCCGCGAACTTCCAGGCGCGCAGGAGCTTTACGACAAGCTCGCTGCTGCTGTTCCGTCCAGGTCCTACTCGGGCATCGTCCACGGCGATTTCCGCTTGGACAATGTGCTGATGGGTGCGGACGATCTGCCTGCGGCCGTCATCGACTGGGAGATGGCCACGCTCGGGGATCCGCTGCTTGATTTGGCGCTCATGCTGACCTATCAGCGCCGCGCACGGATCGTGGCAGCCCGGGAATCGACGGACCCTGCCACCTACGACGTCACGCTGGCGCCGGGATACCCGTCCGCGGAAGAGATCATGGGGCTCTACGAGGCGCAGAGCGGCCGCACACTCGACGGATTCGGATTCTACTTGGGACTGGCCTGCTTCAAGCTGGCGGGGATCTCCGAGGGCGTCCGCTTCAGACACATCAATCGCCAGACGGTTGGCGCGGGCTTCGAAGACAGCGGCAGAACTGTGCCTTTGTTGCTGGGGCTCGGGCTCGACTCACTCAAGGAGTACAAATAGATGGAATTCTCAACAGACGAGCGGACCGAACTTCTGAAGAAGGAGCTCGTCGACTTCATGTACGGGCACGTCTACCCGGCCGAAGCGGCATACCAGGAAGAGCTGGAAAACCTCGAGAACCCGTACGCGTGGTCGGAGTCTCCCATCCTGCAGAAGTTGCGCACCGAAGCACGCCGCCGTGGGCTGTGGAACCTGTTCCTCCCCGGTGTTGGTGGAGCGGGTCTGACCAACGTGCAGTACGCCCCGCTGGCTGAGATCACCGGACGCAGCCGGACGCTTGCGCCGGCTGCACTGAACTGCTCGGCCCCCGACACCGGCAACATGGAATTGCTCGCCGAGTTCGGCACCGAAGAGCAGAAGGAACAGTGGCTCAAGCCGTTGCTCGAAGGTGAGATCCGATCGGCGTTCGCGATGACGGAGCCGGCCGTAGCTTCCTCCGATGCGACAAACATGGAGACCAGCATCGTCCGTGACGGCGACGACTATGTGATCAACGGTCGCAAATGGTTTATTACGGGCGCGATGAATCCCAACGCCAAGATCTTCATCGTGATGGGGAAGACCGATCCTCTCGCCGAACGGCACCGCCAGCAGAGCCAGATCCTGGTTCCGCGGGACACGCCGGGCGTCGAGGTCAAGCGCGCCATGAAGATCCTGGGGTACGAGGACCACTACAACGGCGGCCACGCCGAGATCGTGTTCACCAATGTGCGGGTCCCGGCCACCAACCTTATCGGCGGCGAGGGTGACGGTTTCGCGATTGCCCAGGCGCGTCTGGGTCCCGGCCGCATCCATCACTGCATGCGTGCTATCGGCATGGCTGAGCGCGCTATCAAGATGATGTGCGAACGTGCCGACGAGCGCGTTGCCTTCGGCAAGCCGCTGAGCGAACAGGGCGTGATCCGCGACTGGATCGCGGAGTCCCGAGTCCGCGTTGAGCAGCTGCGCCTGATGGTGCTCAAGACCGCTTGGCTCATGGACACCGTGGGCAACAAGGGTGCCCATACGGAGATCCAGGCCATCAAGATCGCCACGCCGGCGACCGTTGAATGGATCCTTGACAAGGCCATCCAAGTCCACGGTGCGGGCGGGCTCTCGCAGGACTTCTTCCTGGCCTCCGCGTTCGCCTACGCGCGCACCCTCCGGTTCGCCGACGGCCCGGACGAGGTGCACAAGAATGCTCTGGCCCGCAATGAGCTGAAGCGCCAGCGCGCGCGACGCACCGCGTAACGGAGCAAGGCTTAAGGTGGTTCAAAGTCCCCTTCACCACAACCAGTGGTGAAGGGGACTTTGCCATGTCCGCAGATCCTCGATGATTGCTGTCAAGTTCCGGCGCATGCATATGTGGCTATCGCCTTGATAAGTTATGTGAGATTGATTACAGCGGTGCTTTGCGCGGATGATCGTCATATGCCTACTCATGCCGCTTCGCTCACGGTCGACGCTCCGTCGGCCTCCAAGCCCGCTGCCGGTCACCCTGGAATCCAGTCCCTCCGGGTCGCACGGAAGGATGTCATCGCCGACGGCGTCGTGCGGTTGCGTCTCGAGGAGCCACACAACGGCCGCGTCCCTGACTGGACACCCGGCTCACACGTCGAACTTGTGCTCCCGACCGAGGACGCCGGAGCCCTTTCGCGCCACTATTCGCTGTGCGGGGACCGCTGGGACGCACACGCGTACGAGGTGGCAGTCCTGAACGAACCGAACTCCAAGGGCGGCTCACGGTACATCCATGACGTTCTCGCCGTCGGGGACATGCTCACGGTGGGAACTCCTCGCAATAACTTCCACCTGACTCAGGCGACCCGCTACGAATTCATTGCCGGCGGCATCGGGATCACTCCGATCATGACGATGATCGCCGCCGCCGAACAGCTGGGCATCGACTGGCACCTTCACTACGGCGGCCGCACGCGCGCCTCGATGGCCTTCCTCGACGAGCTGGCCCAGTACGGCGACAAAGTCACGATCTGGCCGCAGGACGAGCTGGGCCACCTGAATCTCACCTTCCTGAACGAACCCCTTGACGCGGGACGGGTCTACTGCTGCGGACCGGAGCCGCTCCTGAACGCCGTAGCCGGTGCCGCAGCCACCTGGCCGTCCTGGGCGGTGCGCTTCGAACGCTTCGTTCCGGCAACCCTGCCGGCCCCGGTGCGGACCGAACCGTTCACGCTCGAACTGGCGCTCTCCAAGCGGTGCATCACCGTCCGCACCGATGAAACCGTGCTTTCGGCCTTGAGTGACGCCGGCGTCCCCGTGCTCTCCTCGTGCAACGAAGGCGTCTGCGGCACCTGTGAGGTCAGCGTCCTCCGGGGTACCCCGGAGCACCGTGACTCGCTCCTCAATGACGCGGAGCGCGCCAAGAACGACCGAATGTTTGTCTGTGTCTCACGCGCGATCACCGATCGCCTCGTGCTGGATCTTTAGGAGCTACCCCGATGTCGACAGTGACGAAATGCCCCGTTAACCACGGAACCATCCCGGTCCTCGACGATGACCCGTTCTCCCCGGAAATCCTTGAAAATCCCCTGCCGTTCCAGGAGCGCCTGCGCGAGGCCGGCCCCGTGGTGTTTTTGTCCAAGTACAACGCGTACGCGATCGGACGCTACGAGGACCTCTCGGCCGCCGTCGCGAACTGGCAGGAACTGACCTCAGGTTCCGGCGTGGGCCTTAACGAGCCGTGGCGTGCCAGGGGCCTGCTGCAAATGGATCCGCCGGAACACGACGCACCACGCGAGGTGCTCCAGGCGATCATGTCCTCCAGGGTGCTGCGCTCCATGAAGGACGGCTGCATGGAAATGGCTGGCGGCATCATCGACGGATTGCTGGAGGGCTCCATCCCCGGCGGGCTGGTCGAGGTCGATGGGCACCGCGACATCGGCTCGAAGCTTCCGGTGAACTTCTTCCCCGAGGCTTCCGGCATCTCCGAGGAGGGCCGCGAAAACCTGGTGCCCTATGCCGACCACATCTTCAATGCGCTCGGTCCCGACAACGAGCTGGTGGAGCAGGGCAAGTGCAAGGCCGCCGAATACACCGAGTGGGCCACCGCCAAGTGCCAGCGCGACGCCTTGAAGCCTGAGGGTTTCGGCGCCGACATCTGGGCCGCCGCCGACCGCGGCGACATCCTGCATGAGCAGGCCCCGCTGCTGACCCGCTCGTTGCTCTCGGCCGGCGTGGACACCACCGTCTACGGGATCTCCGGCATGCTCTATGCCTTTGCCTCCAACCCGGAGCAGTGGGAAGCGCTGCGCAGGAACCCCAACATGGCGCGCGTTGCCTTCGACGAATCGTTGCGCTGGGAAACCCCGGTCCAGCAGATTTTCCGCAAGACCACGAGCGACGTCACCATCGGCGGTAGCACCATCCCGGAAGGCAGCAGGGTCATGCTGTGCTTCGCGGCGGCCAACCGCGATCCGCGCCGCTGGGAAAACCCCGACAAGTTCGACCTCTCCCGCGACCCGTCCGGGCACCTGTCCTTCGGCATGGGCATCCACCAGTGCGTGGGCCAGCACGCAGCCCGCCTTCAGGCAGCGTCGTTGCTGGAGCAATTGGTGCCAAGGATCAAGGGCATCGAACTGGCCGCACCGATCGAACGCCACCACAACAACACCCTTCGTGGCTGGGACTCTGTGCCCCTGCGGTTGACGCTAGCCTAGGCCGCGCCCCACCGCGCAGGGCGGTCTGACGGACTCGGCGGGCGAAACAAGCTTTGATTGTTTCGCCTGGCCGCCTCTTCACTCATCGCTTTTGCGGCGGTCCGCTTGCTCCACGAGTTCGGTCATCCATGGCCGGTGCCCATGGTGGAAGACCATTCCTTCGGGAAGCCCGTGCACGGTTGGGGCGGAATTGATGATGTCGATGGTGATCCGGCCGCCCGCCAAGGGTGCATTGGTGATGTGCAGGTCGCCGAAGGATTCCGGGAGCACGGGATCCATCCACAGGCCGCCGCGGGATACGTGCGCGTCATACCGCATCAGGCTGGTCACTAACCGGATCGGTGTAGTCGCAGCCCATGCCTGGGGTGAGCAGGCCGTTGGGTAGGGGACAGGTGCGGCGAGCTGCTCTCGGCTGAAGCCGCAAAACAATTCCGGTAGCCTCCCTTCGGAGTAATCGGCCGCCTCCAGCAGGGCAGTCGCGATCCGTTGTGCCTCCACTACGAAACCGTAGCGCAGCAGACCAGCCGCGATGATCGCATTATCGTGGGGCCAGACTGAGCCGTTGTGATAGCTGGCAGGGTTGTAGGCGCCCATGTTGCTGGCCAGGGTGCGCACTCCCCACCCGCTGAACATCTCCGGCGACATGAGCCGTTCCGCTACCTGAGGCGCCTTGTCCTCGTCGACGATGCCGAGGAATAGACAGTGGCCCATGTTTGAAGCGCAGGCATCGACTTGCCGCTTTTTGCCGTCGAGCGCGATGGCGTAGTACCCGCGCTCGGGAATCCAGAACTGCTCGTTGAACCGCTTCTTCAGCTGCGCCGCCCGGTCGGTGAGCTCATCGGCCAAAGCCGCATCGCCGGCGTCGTACGCCATCCAGGCTCGCGACATATAGGCGCTGTAGACGTAGGCCTGTACTTCGCAGAGTGCAATCGGCGGCTCGGCCAAGGTGCCGTCGGCGAAGTTGACGCCGTCCCAGGAGTCCTTCCAGCCCTGATTGATCAGCCCTTGAGGGTTGAGTCGCTCATACTCGACGAACCCATCGCCGTCCTTGTCGCCGTAGTCCCGGATCCAGTCCAGCGCGCGGTCCGCGTGAGGCAACAGCGCCGCAATGGTTTCCTTGGCGAAACCCCAGCGGCTCACCGATGCCAGTACCGTCACGAACAGCGGGGTCGCATCGACGCTGCCGTAGTAGGCGGACTTGCCGCCCAGGGAAAGCCCGCTGGAGACACCGAGCCTGATCTCGTGCAAAATCTTACCCGGCTCCTCCTCGCTCATGGGATCCACGACGCGGCCCTGGCGGTCCGACAGCGTCTGTAGCGTGCCCAAGGCCAGTGACGGATCCACCGGCATCGCCATGACAGATGCCCACAACGAGTCCCGGCCAAACAGGGTCATGAACCAGGGCGCCCCTGCGGCCACGACGACGCGGTCCGGATGGTTCGGATCCTCGATGCGAAGGGCGCCCAAATCGTCGTAACTGCGGCGCAGGGTCCGTTCGATGGAGCGGTTTCCCATGTGCAGCACCGGGATCTTGGCCACCCATTCCTGTCGGCGCCGGTCCCGGGGGGACAACCCGTCGGCGTCAGAATGGACGAATGCCGACGCCGGAGAGGCTCCCTCTGCGCTGGGCACCACGGTCAGGACGGTGCTCCAGTGGCCGTGCGGCGGGACGGACACGTGGTAGGTGAGGACCTCCGGTGTAATGTCGGCTCCGGGTGCTTCGATCGTGACGCCCTTCCGGACGTCCTGCCAGGAAGCCCGGATGGCCAGTGTCTCGCCGGCGGCCTGGCGGGTTTCATCCCAGCGCCGCTGGATCCGTGCCTCCTTCACCTCGAAGACGTCCGCGAAGTCCGCCGCAATGCTGAGGGCCATCACGCATTCGGCCAGCGCAGGCGAGAAGTTACGGACGGTCACCTGCTCCTGGATTCCGGCTCCGACTTCGCGCAACCGCTCGACGATCAGAGCGCTGTCAGCATACCCGTCGGAGCGGGGGACGCGGCCGACGAAAAGTGCCCGATACGGCGCCTTCGTTTCTGCCGCCAGGGGCTCAAGAGGCTGGCCATCAACCGTGAGCCTCCAGTCGGACAGGATTCGGGTGTCTTGGACGAAGAGACCGTGAGGGTGTTCGGAGTGCATATCCCCGTTCGGCAAGGAGATGCAGAACGATGATCCCTCCACCAAAGTGACCGCCCCGGCACCCAATGGCCCGGCCGCCGTATCCGCATTCCACCCAGCCATCCCGGCCCCCTCGACAAACCGACGCCACGTAACCTGGCCCTGTAAGGCGCTGACCTCGCCGCCAATTCTTCGGACGACGCTACTCTTGCTTTCTCCCCTAAGCCAGATTCACCAGGCTTGCGCTTCCAACAGCCCGGGTCCTTACTAGTGGGAGGAGGCGAAGCCTCCCGAGCCTGCCACCAACAGCTCCTGGGGCGTGGAGGCTTAACCAACGGCTATCGGAGGACGAAACACAATGTTCGCTCGCGTCAGCACGTACCGGCCCGCTCCTGACAGCACGGGAGCGCCTTCAGAAGAAACCGTCAGCCAAGTGCTTGGCCTGCCAGGATGCAAGGGGATCTATTACCTGCTGGGAAAAGAGAACACGTCACTCTCGATAACGCTTTGGGATGACGAGGACGCGCTTGCAGGCAGCCGTCAGGTTACGGACCGTATCCGCTCCGAGACCAGCGCGGAGCAACACATGGAGGTCCTTGGAGTGGACGAATTTGATGTGCTAACCCAGCAGCTTAAGGATTAGGCGTCCGTCTTGAGCAGGATACTTGAGACATGAACGGCATTGTGAGCGCGATCGAGTTTGATCTTGAAACGACTGCAAGCCCGGAGAAGGTGCGCGCCGCGCTCATTGATTTCTCTGAGCGCCGCCCCGGGTTGTGGCCGGGCATTGAGCCTTCCTTGTACGAGGTCTACTCGGTGGGCGAGAGCACTGCGGACGTGCGCGAGGGCAGCAATTCCCCGGGCGGGAAGGTCTGGGCACGCGAGCACTACGACTGGTCCGACCCGCACACCGTGCGCTGGACGGTCCAGGCGAGCAACTTTTCCGCGCCGGGCAGCTACGTGGCGGCCACGGTCGGGCCCGGCGGCGACGGTGGCAGTGTCGTCCACGTCACCTGGGACCGCACCGGCAGCACTGTGATGGGCCGGCTGATCTGCGGGATGATCCGTAGGTCCAAGGGCAAGCCGGTCGCCGCGTCATTCAAGAGGGGCCTGGCATTGCTGGAGAGCGACTAGTCAGCGGACCAGCGACTTGGGCGCGGAACGCGGCCCCTACCTCGGTGCCGGGGGCGTCATGCGTTGGGGCTCACCCCAAAATTTAGCCACCGAGCTGAGGTCTGCGTCTGATGTATTCTCTTATTCCATGGAGTCATGGAATAGCCCTTCGGATGGCGAAAAACTGGAAGTGTTCGATCAGCTCGCCCGCATCGCGAAGGCGATGTCGAACGGCAAGCGACTGGAGTTGGTTGAATTGCTCGCCCAGGGCGAGCAATCAGTTGAGGCCCTTTCCGGGATGCTGGGTCTGGGACTGACGACGGTTTCGGCTCATCTGCAGCAACTCAAGGCTGCGGGGTTGGTCCGAACACGCCGGGTGCGGACGACTATTCTGTACCAACTTGCCGGTGACGACGTTGCCGGGATGTACCTTGCTATCAAACGGGTAGGGATGCTGCGCTCGCCCGCTTTGCGCGAAGCGTTGGCGAACTATCTCTCCTCCGGCGACAACAGCGCCGCGGTCGGGAGGATTGATCCGGCCGCGGTCACTGAGGCCATGGCTGTTATCGACGTCCGGCCACTGCATGAGTTCCAGGCAGGCCATTTTCCCGGGGCGTTGTCCATTCCCCTGGCTGAACTGGAGGAGCGGCACCGCGAGATACCACCCGGGAAGCAGGTGGTGGTCTATTGCCGGGGCGAATTCTGCAAACTGGCCCGGGACGCCGCGGCCTGGCTCTCGGCACGCGGCATCGATGCCATGGCCATGGATGAAGGCGTCATCGAGTGGCGGGCAACGCGTCTGGTGGATCTTGATGCAACTGCGTAAGCCGATGGCGGTATCGGGTGTGCGGATCCGCACTGAAGACGCCTTTCAGGAGACCCTGCAGCGCCGTACTCTGCGGGTGGTCGCGGCGAGCCAGGTTCTGGGCGGGGCCGGACTTGCCGCCGGGGTGACAGTGGGGGCCTTGCTGGCCCAGGACATGCTCGGTGGCGATGGCGCCGCTGGACTTCCCGCAGCATTGTTAACCCTCGGATCGGCCGTGGCCGCATTTCTTGTGGGCACCCTCACCCAGCGGGTGGGCAGGCGGACTGGACTTGGCCTAGGCTTCGCCGCAGGAGCGCTTGGCGCGGTTGGCGTGGTGGCCGCCGCAGTGCTGGGCAGCGTCCCGATGCTGTTTGTTTCGTTGTTCATTTACGGGGCAGGCACGGCAACCAACCTGCAGGCACGCTACGCGGGCACCGATCTGGCTCCGGCCCACAAGCGCGGCACTGCGGTGAGCATTGCCATGGTCTTCACGACCCTCGGCGCCGTCGCCGGACCGAACCTCGTTGGCCCCCTGGGCGGTCTAGCCGAGAGCCTTGGCATCCCTGCCCTGGCCGGGCCGTTCCTCCTGGCTGCTGTTGCGTATGCCGCAGCCGGGGCGGTCCTGTTCGCTTTCCTTCGACCGGATCCCTTCCTGCTCGCGAGGGAGCTCAAAACCTTGGAACCGGCAGCTGGCAGACCGGGGGAGCCGTCGCAAGCCGTCGCCCGCGCCGGCAATGGGATTTACGTGGGGGCCGCGGTCATGGTCCTCACACAGATCGCGATGATCGCGATCATGACAATGACCCCCGTCCACATGCGCTCCCACGGCCACCATCTCTCCGAGGTCGGCCTGGTCATCGGGGTACATATCGGTTCGATGTATCTGCCGTCCCTGTTCACCGGCGTCCTCGTTGACCGCATCGGGCGCATCCCGATGGCCATCGCCTCCGGACTGACCCTGCTCGCCGCCGGACTGACCGCCGCCGTGGCACCTGCCGACTCGCTGGAGCTGCTGATATTGGCGCTGGCGCTGCTGGGCCTGGGCTGGAACTTCGGGCTCATTGCCGGTACCGCACTGGTGGTTGACGGGACCGTTCCGGCCAACCGTGCCCGCGTCCAGGGAACGGTGGACGTTCTGGTCGCCATCGCTGGTGCCGGCGGCGGCGCCATGTCAGGGGTGGTCATGGACCAAACGAGCTATCAGGTCCTTTCGATAGCCGGAGGAGTCCTGTCACTGCTGCTTGTCCCCGTCGTCTTTTGGGTGCGGTCCCAATCGAGGGCCCCCACCGCACAGGCCCGAAGCTGAACCCTCTGGCGGGAGCCTGATGTCGTATGCATTTGCCGTCTTGGTTCCAGGGGACCGCATAGAATTCCCGAAGGACCCAACCAAACGGTCGACCGGAGATAAAAAACGATGCATACCGCACAGGAACAACCCCTTA
Organism: Arthrobacter sp. SE2; assembly: GCF_058244265.1. Lineage (NCBI taxonomy): Bacteria > Bacillati > Actinomycetota > Actinomycetes > Micrococcales > Micrococcaceae > Arthrobacter > Arthrobacter sp. SE2. The sequence continues at coordinate 88,756 of NZ_JBZAYA010000006.1, forward strand.
CCCTAGCCAATGCCCTCATCTTCGATGGCTCGTCGCCTGATCTCATCGAAGGCTCCATCGTGTTCCTCGGCGGCCGGGTGGTCGACGTGGGGGATGTTGCGCATCAGGGAAAGGTGGTTGATGCCGGGGGCAGGGTGGTGGTACCCGGTCTGATCGACGCCCACTTCCATGCCTACGCTGTGGGGCTGGGTGGATTTGAGGTGGAGCGCTGCCCGCTGAGCTATGCGGCGTTGGTGGGAGCCAAACGGTTGGGGGCGGCGCTGCGGCGCGGGTTCACCACCGTCCGCGACGTAGCCGGTGGCGACATCGGGCTGGCGAACGCCATCGACGCCGGACTCTTCCCCGCGCCGCGCTATTACTTCACCGGACCGGCCTTCAGCCAGACCGGCGGCCATGGGGATCCCCGCTCGGCCGACGTCGACATCTGCTTCAGCCATGGCCACATGTGTGCCGTGGTGGACGGAACGGACAACCTCCGGCGGGCCGTGCGGGAACGGTTCCGCACGGGCAGCCACGCCATCAAGATCATGGCCTCCGGCGGGGTGGTGTCCTTGACGGATCCGATCCGGCTTCCGCAGTATTCCGCCGAGGAGATTCGTGCGGTGGTGGACGAAGCCACGCGCAGGGGTAGCTACGTGGCGGCGCACGCCTATTCGCCGGAGGCCATCGTGCATTCGGTGGAGAACGGTGTCCGCTCCATTGAGCATGGGAACCTGCTGGACCGTCCGACGGCTGCGCTGATGGCCGGGCACGGGGCATTCCTGGTGCCGACGCTGGCCGCCTACGACGCGATGAACCGGCGCGGCGAGGACCTGGGGCTGAATCCGATCTCGCAGGCCAAGAATGCCGAGGTGCTCTTCGCCGGCAAAGAGGCTATCGGGCTGGCGCTTCAAGCAGGCGTCAAGGTGGGCTTTGGCTCGGACCTGATGGGTGATCTGGAGGATGACCAGTTGGTGGGGGTGCGCCTGCAGATCGAGGCGGCCGGCGTGCTGGAGACGCTGCGGTCGATGACGGCCGTCAATAGCGAGCTCCTGCAGAACCCGGACATCGGGCGCCTCGGGGCGGGTTCCGTGGGAGATTCGGTCCTTCTGGACGGCAATCCTTTTGAGGACCCGTCGGTGCTTTGGGACGAGACGCGGCCGCGGACGGTCATCCAGCATGGGCGCATCGTGGCCTGAGCTGGCCTAGCTGCCGGGACAAGCGGCGAATCTCGTAGTTGTGATCCAGCTCATGTGCTGCTAAATTGAACGTTCATATACACTATTCCCTTTGAAACGCGCTTTAGAAGTGGAAGAAATTTGAACGTTCATATTTCAAATCAAAACCCGGAGATGGCCACCTATCTCCAGCAGTTCGCTGAACCCCAGGGGTATTTGGACTTTGCCCGCTTTGGACCGGTGTCGGCCGCCGTCGCCGGCCAGATGGCTGAATCGGCCCTAACCGTGCATACCCAGGGCGGCGGCGGTTTGCACCAGCTGGAAGCCCTCCAGGGGCAGGCCCGTCGAGCGGCTGCCCGGATGTTGGAGGCGGCCGAATCCGAGGTAGCGTTCGTCAGTTCCACAAGCCATGGGCTGTTCGCGGCGGCCCAGGCGCTGAGCCACCGCTCCGGCGTGGTGCTGGTGCCGCGGTCGGATTTCCCGTCCAACATCTACCCCTGGCTCCGCGCGGCCGAGCGTGGCGGCCCGCAAGTCCGGTGGATTGATGGTCCGGTCACAGCAGACACGATCCGGCCCCTGCTGGATGGGCAGGTCGTCGCCGTCGCAGTCAGCGCCGTCGATTCCTTTACCGGATCTCTGGCGCCGTTGGCGGTGCTCAAGGAAATGATCGGTCCCCGGCGGGTTCTCGTGGTTGACGCCGTGCAGGCCGTGGGGGCCATCGAGTTCGACGTGGAAGCAGCCGACGTGCTGGCCTCCGGCGGGCAGAAATGGCTCCGGTCCGGCTGGGGGGCGGCGGCCTTGATGGTCAGGGATCGCGTGGCAGGGATGCTTGAGCCGGGGTTGGGCGGTTGGTCCGGTGTAGAGGATCCCTTTGACGGCCGGCCGCACCCGCATCCGGCGCTTCCCGGCGCTGCCGCGCATACCCTGACCAACCCGGACCCCGCCGCGGTGGCTGCCTTTGGCGTCGCCGTCGACCTCGTTCTGCGGACGGGCATCCGGCAGATCCACCGTCGGATCACCGAGAGCCTGGCGGCGCTACTGGACACGGCCGAGGCGCACGGGGCACACGTCCGGGATACACGGCCCGGCGGCGGCATCGGCTCCTTCACCATTCCCGGGTCCAAAGCCCGTGGCCTGCACCAAGCCCTTGGACAGGCGGGCCTGACCACCACGCTCCGGGATGGATGGATTCGGCTGTCGCCCCATGCATCCACCGATCCCCAGATTGTCCACGAGTTGGCCAGAGTCCTGGCCAACTACTCCTAGCCGTCCTGACCACCAGGCCGGCCGCTGCCCGATGAGCGGCACAACCACCACCCATAAGGAGATATTCATGGAACACTTTTCCCGCCGCGGCATGCTCCGTTTGACAGGGGCAGGACTGCTCACCTTCGCAGCAGCCGGATCATTGGCCGCCTGTGGGTCCAGCGCTGCAGGCTCCACCGGTGGCGAGGGCGCCACAGGCAAGATCACCGTGTGGAGCTGGACCAGTGCCGCACAGGCCCTGCGCGGCGTCGTCCCCGACTTCGAGAAGAACAACCCGGGCATCACGGTGGACGTCCAGGACATCGGCAACCCCGCCATCTGGGACAAGATTACGGTGGGGATGGCCGCAGGCGGGCAGGGGCTGGCCGATGTCCTGCACATCGGTTGCGACTACCTGCCCGGCTACATGGAAAAGTTCCCGGGCGGCCTGGCCGACCTGGCCAAGTACGGCGCCAACGACCACAAAGCCGATTTTGTCCAGGGCCTCTGGCCCACCGTAACGGGCAAAGACGGCGGCATCTATGCCCTGCCGTGGGAGGTCAACCCGCTGGGCTTCTTCTACCGCGAGGACTTCTTCCAGAACGCGGGCATCGATCCCAAGGCCTTCAAGACCTGGGACGATGTCCTGGCCGCCGGGCCTGCCTTCAAGGCGGCCAACCCTAACGCCGCCATGATCGCGATCGACAAGCCCGCCTCGGGTTCACCGGACCTCGATTTCTTCCAGTCGCTGCTGCAGCTGCAGGGAGAGTTCTACTTCAACCTTGAAGGTCAGATCACCCTTGGCTCCGACAAGGCCGTCGCCGCCATGACTATCATCAAGAAGCTCAACGACGCCGGGCTGGTGGGCGATGCGGCCGGCGAACACGGCTGGAGCCGGCTGGTCGGAGCCAACAAAGTCGGCATCGCCGCCTACCCGGCGTGGGCCGCAGACTATTTGGCCACAAAGTTCCCGGACCAGAAGGGCAAGTGGCGTCTTGCCCAGCCGCCGGCGGTCACAGCAGGCGGCAAGCGGACCGCCATCGTCAACTCGACCAACCTGGGGATTGCGGGATCCAGCCCCAACAAAATGGCAGCATGGAAGTTCATCCAGTACGCGCTGACCACCCCGGCTGCCATGAACACGATGTTCAAATCAGGTGGTGTCTTCCCGGCCTTGACTTCCGCCTACACCGACCCGGTGTTCAGCCAGCCCGAGGCGTTCTACGGTGGCCAGGAGGTGCTGAAGACGTTCACCGGACTGCTGGCCGAGGGCGCCGACGCAACCAACTACTCCGGCGACTACGCTCGCGCACTCAAGCTGGTCAGCGACGCCCAGGTGAAGGTCTTCCTCAAGAACGGTGAACCGGCAACAGTCCTGAAGGACGCTGCGGCACAGCTCGCCCAGCAGACCGGGCGGAAGATAGCATGACCCTAACTCAGACCAGGCCCGCTCCGGCACTCGCGCCAAGCGCCCGCCGGAAGAAGCGCACCACGCGCTGGATGGTGCCGTACCTGCTCTTGCTGCCGGCCTTGTTGACCTTCGCGATCTTCAAGGCGTACCCGATCGTCGCGTCAATGTGGATCAGCCTGACCTCCGGGGCAGGAGCAGCGCGGCATTTCACCGGGCTGGACAACTACCAGCGGTTGCTGTCGGATCCCGTGTTCTGGACGTCGCTGCGGAACACCGGGGAAATCCTGGTGGTCCAGGTTCCGATCATGCTCGGGCTGGCCATCCTCATGGCGCTGGGCATCAACTCGATCTATGTGCGGCTCCGCGTTGTCTGGCGGCTAGGTGTGTTCATGCCGTCCGTAACAGGCCTGGTGGCGACCGGCATCATTTTCTCCTTCCTGCTCAACAAGGACCAGGGTGCTTTGAACTGGCTCCTGTCACTGGTGGGCCTGCCGGGAGTCGACTGGCTGGGCGACCCGGTGTGGGCCCGCATGGCCATAGTCCTGGTCCTGACGTGGCACTACACGGGCTACTACGCCGTCATTTACCTGGCGGGTCTGCAGGGCGTGCCGAAAGAGCTCTACGAAGCCGCCATGACCGACGGCGCGGGGCCCATACGCAGGTTCGTCTCGGTCACCATCCCGCATCTTCGCCCGATCCTGCTGTTCACCGTGGTGCTCTCAACGATCGGCACACTGCAGCTGTTCGACGAGCCGTTCGTCCTCACCAGGGGCGGCCCGGACAACGCCACCATGACAGTGTCGATGTACCTCTACGCCAATGGCTTCAGCTACTTCGACTTCGGCTACGCCTCCGCGATTGCCTACGCACTGACCATCATTGTGGTGGTTCTTGGTGCGCTCCAAATGAAGTTCATGGGAGAGAAAAATGAAGATTAAGGGCCTCCCGAGGACTAAGGGCCTCCCGCTGACGTTGCTGTTGGCGGGCGTGACCGGACTGTCCATCGGCCCGTTCTACTGGCTGATCGTGATGTCCACGCAAAACAGCAACGACATTTTTGCCTGGCCGCCGAAGCTGCTTCCCGGCGCAAACCTGGTGGCGAACCTGATGGTGCTCGACGAAAAGATCGGCTTGGTCCGGGTGGTCGGCAACTCCCTGCTAATCGCTGGCGCCCAGACGCTCGGCGCGCTCATAGTGAGCCTGCTTGCCGGATACGCCTTCGCGAAATTCTCCTTCCGCGGACGGACCGTCCTCTTCGTACTCCTGCTCTCCACCATGGTGGTGCCGGACCAGGTCATGTTAGTGCCGCTCTTCGAAATGATGATGAAATTCGGCCTGATGGACAGCTACCCGTCGGTGATCCTGCCGGGGCTGTGTGTCCCGTTCGGTATCTTCCTCATGCGCCAGGCCTTGGGCAGTATGCCCAATGAGCTGTTGGACGCGGCCAGGGTGGACGGCGCGGGCGAGCTGCGGGTGCTGTGGAACATCGTTGTCCCGGTCATGCGGCCCGTCATGGCGGCACTGTCCGTCTTCCTTTTCCTGGGCACCTGGAACCAGTTCGTCTGGCCGCTTATTACCCTCCGGAGTCCGTCCATGCAGACGCTTCCGGTGGCTCTGGCCTCCCTGCACGGCATGCAGGCCAACACCGATTACGGCGCCATCCTGATGGGGACTGCAGTCTCCACGGTGCCGATGATGATCCTCTTTGTAGTGCTTCAACGACAGTTCATTTCCGGCCTGCTGGCCGGCGCAACCAAAGGATAGAAACATGATTGCACTGTGGGAACCACACGCCCCCCAAGCCGGGGCACTGCCTGAATCGATAGAGCTCGACGGCTTGGCCCTGAACGTCTACGGCGGCGTTGCGGCCGGCCGCCGGATCGCCCCGGGCGTCATGGAAATCGACATCACCGGCGACTCCGACGTGCGACTCGAATGGCGCCTTCCGTGCATCGACGCCGTGGCCTACTGGACCCCCGGCGGTTCCAGCTCGCGCTGGTTGCCTGCGGCATGGGCCAAGCCGCAGTCCAGCACCCTCGCCAACGGATCGACTGTGGGGTCGCTCATCGGCTCGGGAGACAAGGCTATCTGTACCTTCGCCGCGGCCCAGACGATCGCATTGGCCAGCGCGGGCGTCGCCGAGGAATCGGGGGAGTTCCGCATCTGGATCCAGTCACGGGGCCGGTTGACGGTCCGGATCGACGTGTCCGCCCGGCACTACGCCCGGACGTTGGCCGACGTCGCCTCATGGTGGTCCGGAGGGGTTGCCCGGCACGTTCCCGATGCTGCACGGATGCCGGCGTACTCCACCTGGTACTCGATGCACCAAAACATCAGCCCGGCCGCCGTGGAAACGCAATCCGCATTGGCCAAAGACCTTGGGTGCGATGTCATCATTGTCGACGACGGCTGGATGACGGCGGACCGCACGCGCGGATACGGCCACTGCGGCGACTGGGAGCCGCTGTCGCTGCCGGAGACGGGAAAGCACGTCCAGCGGGTCCACGATCAAGGCATGGCCTACATGCTCTGGTATGCATTGCCCTTCATCGGCTGGGACAGTGCGGTATGGGACCAATTCAAACCCTACGCGCTGCGCAATTTGGAACACATGCAGGCCATGGTGGTGGACCCCCGGTACCCGGCAGTACGGGAATACCTGGTGGACCGGCTCGCCCGCGCCGTCGAGGAATGGGGCATGGACGGACTCAAGATCGACTTTGTCGACTGGTTCGCTACACCCGATGCCCCGGTGCCCGGACCCGAGGCCGATTACGAGGAGGTCGCTGATGGCGTCGAACGCCTGCTGGCGGCAATCCACGGCCGCATCACCGCGGCCAACCCGGAGGCCATGGTGGAACACCGCCAGCCCTATGTGAGCCATGGATTGTGGCCGTACGCCTCGATGATCCGTGCCACCGACTGTCCGCTGAGTCCCGCCGAAAACCGCCAGCGCACCGTCGACCTGCGGCTAACCTCCGGACCGCTGGCAGTCCACGCCGACATGCTGATGTGGCATCCGGGCGAAACGCCGGAACAGGTCGGTGTACATCTGATCAATGTGCTTTTCTCGGTGCCGCAGATTTCGGTGGACCTGACCACACAGACAGCCGAACAGCTCGAGGCGCTCAGGTTCTGGCTGGGCCAATTCCGCAGCCACAGGGAGGTCCTTCAATTGGGCCAGTTCGAGCCTGCCCGCCCCGAGCTGGGGTATCCGATGGTGCGGGCCAGCAGCGGGGAAACCGTGGTTGTCGCCAGATACGCTCCGCTGCCCGTCGAGGTGCCGGCCACCGGGTGGACCCGTTTCCTGGTGGCCAACGCCGACCACGACACACGTGTGGTGTTGCTCGGGGACATCCAGGGGCAGCTTCACGCCACGGTGCAGGACGCGCGGGGCCGGACGGTGTCCAGCGGGATGGTATCTTTCGAGCTGAGCATCACGGAGGTCTGCGTGCCCACGGGCGGACTGCTGACCTTGGCCAATCGGACATCTGAGGGTGAATGACAGTTAGAAACAGCCGCGGACGCTCCGGCAGCGGGGTCACCATCGAGGATGTGGCCCGCGTTGCCGGAGTCTCCCGGCAGACCGTTTCCAATGCGCTCAATGCGCCCCACCGCGTGCGCGAGGAAACCCTGAAAAGGGTCACGGCCGTCATTGAGGGCCTGGGCTACCAGCCGGACCAATCAGCGCGGAGTCTCAAGACCGGACTGCGCTACACCATCGGCTACCTGGCGCCAGACGACGACCCATTCAACCCGAACCCGGTGATGGGTGGCTTCCTGACTGCTCTGTGCGATGCCGCGGCGGCGGTGGGCTACAGGGTGCTCCTATTCCGGCCCCAGTCGGCCGTATCGGATCCGCGCAAGGCCTTCGATGACCTGATCGCAGCACGGCAAGTGGATGGATTCGTCCTCTCCGACGTCCTCCTCGAGGATCCGCGGGTGGACCACCTCACTGAACTCGGGTTTCCGTTTGTCGCGTTTGGCCAGACGGGCCCCGGCCGGCCGCAGGATTGGGTTGACGTGGACAATGCCCAGGGGATGTACGACGTCGCTGCCTTGCTGGCGACCCGGGGCCACCGTAGGGTCGGATACATCGGATCATCCACAGGTGTGCCTTGGATGAGCAATCGCTACAAAGGATTTCGCCGCGGTGCCCGCCAATTCGGGCTGGAGGTCGCCACCGTCTTTGAACCGTCGGAGTCCGGAGAAGACCGCGAAGAGCTCACTGCAGCCGTCCGGGGGCTGTTGCAGTCAGCCGAACGTCCAAGTGCATTGGTCGCCGCCGCCGATTTGCTGGCCTTGGCAGCCTATGACGCAGTCCGAGGCGAGGGTCTCGGCGTTGGCGTGGACGTCGCCGTCGTGGGATTCAACGACCTGCCCTTGTGCGGACTGTTGTCACCGCGGCTGACTTCCGTCCGGATGCCGCTGCGGGGCATCGCCAACGAGCTGATCGCCCGGCTGCTGGCTCAGGTGCAGGGCGGGAAGCCTGCCGTGGCAGGCTCGTTGCTGCCTCCGGAGATCATCATCCGCGACAGCATCTAACCGGGACAGGCACCGGGTGGGTGGCCCCCACTGTTCCACGGCTGAAAAATGACCGTCGGGTCCCTCGCAGAGATGAAACGCTGCCGGAGACCGCCGTCGCCAGACCGTTGGCGGGTGCCGTTGGAGATCGGTCTCTACTCGTCTAGGGGGCCGGAATGCCGAGGGGCGGCTTTTCTCGAAGGGTGGAGAGGTAGGCTTCGAACGCCCGTTCGACCCTTTCCACCGAAAGTCTCTCCATCATGGCTTGCATGGCCAGGCCGTCGGTAAGGCCAACTAGGACGTCGGCTTCGGCCGCAACCTCGACGTCGGGGTGGTGCCTCTATGACCCAGCATGACCGTCGTGCATCAGGTCTGCTCGGTGGGCATGATCCAGAGCTCGCGGTGGGCGGTGTTAGGCGTTGTCGTGGGCGAGGTTGCTGGAGAGTTCGCGGTGGGCGTTGGCTTGGTCCTGGAGTTCCTTGGCCCGGGAGTCAAATAGCCCGACTGCGTCGGCGCCGGCGGCGAAGCGCAGCGGTGGCTCTTCCAGTTCGGCGAGTTGGATGAGGGCGTCGGCGAGTTTGGCGGGGTCTCCGCCTTGGAGGCCGTTCATGCCCTTCCACGCCGTGACGGTCTGCTTGGTGCGTTGGGCGTAGTCGGCGATGGTGGATGCGGCGTAGCTCGTGGATTCGGGGGTGAGGAGCTCGGTGCGGAAGAATCCGGGTTCGACGAGCATGGTGCGGATCCCGAAGGGTGCGATTTCGGGGGCGAGGGACTCGGCCCAGCCTTCGATGCCGAACTTGGATGCGGCGTAGGCGGTCAGGAATTCCCCGCCGGCGATGCCGGCGGTCGAGGAGATCGTGACGATCAGGCCCGAGCGCTGGGCGCGCAGGACCGGCAGGGCGGCGCGGGTGACGTTCATGGGCCCGAACATGGTGGTTTCGATCTGTGCCCGGAAGTCCTCGGGGGTGATTTCTTCGAAGAATCCGGCGTAGAAGTTGCCGGCGTTGTTGACGAGCACGTCGATCCGGCCGAAGCGGTCGACGGCGGCCTGCACGGCCGCTTCCGCCTCGGCGGGGTCGGTGACGTCCAGCTTGAGGGCCAGGAGGTTCTCGTTCTTGCCGACGGCCTTGGCGACTTTTTCGGGGTTGCGGCCGGTGGCGACGACCGCGTGGCCGGCGGCCAGGGCTGCCTTCGCGATGTCGGTTCCCATGCCGCGGCCGGCGCCGGTGATGAACCAGACTTTTTTCTCCGTCATGTTTTCCTGCTCTGTGCTGGTTTTCTGTTCAGTCATGGTTCTGTCTTTCCTGGGTTGGGTGTTCCCGGCCGCGCGGGGGAGCGCAGGCCGGGGGTCGTGGATCCACCGGCGGGATCCCCTGCGATGGTGGTTTCGGGAGGCGATGCCGCCCAGCTGGCGAGGAACGCCAGCGCGTTTTCGGACGCGGAGCCAGGCTCCGCGGTGAAGGTGAACAGGGTCTGTCCCTCGTCGCCGGGAAGGTCCAGGGTCTCGAATTGCAGGGACAGGTCCCCGGCGACCGGATGATGGAAGCGTTTGGTCCCGGCGGTGTGGATCCGCACGTCGTGCCCGGCCCACAGCGCAGCGAACAGTGCGCTGCGTGTGGTCAGTTCCCCGACCAGCTCGTTCAACGCCCGGTCGTCGGGATTCCGCCCCGATTCCAAGCGCAACATCGCGACCGTGGTCGCCGCGACCGCGCGCCAATCCGGGTAGAAGTCACCCGCGCCCGGATCGAGGAAGAGATAGCGCGCCTGGTTCGGCAGCCGGGCCGGGTTCCCCGGTCCCGACTCTCCGGCGGGGTTGAGCTGTTCGGCGGAGCTGAACACCGGCTCGTACAGTGCCCGGCCCAGCAGGTTCGCGGCCAGCACGTCCGAACGGCCGTTCTGGACGATGGCGACCGCTCCGGTCATGCCGTCCAGCAGACGCAGCACCCCGGGACGGACCCTTTGCAGCGGTGGCCGGCGTGGCAACCGGCGCGACGGCGCGTTGGCCGTCTTTGCCAGATCCATCAGGTGCGCCCGCTCAGCCTCGTCCAACTGAAGGGCCGATGACACGGCCTCGAGCACAGCGTCAGAGACGCCGCGGACACTGCCGCGCTCCAGGCGGGTGTAGTAATCCGTGCTCACCCCCGCGAGATGCGCCACTTCCTCACGGCGCAAGCCCGGCACTCGGCGAAGGCCCCTGTATGTAGGGATGCCGGCCTGTTCCGGACTGATCTTCGCCCGCCGCGAGATCAGGAATTCACGGATTTCGTCACTTTTATCCACATCCACCACGCTACGCAGCCGCGGCGGCCGGTGGCAGTGTCCATCAGACACCCCCAAACCGGCCCCGACAAGTCAGCCTTGATGTCGATCAGAGACGGGACGCGACCACCCGTGGCGAAAAATTGTGATGACCGGGCTAGCTCCTTAGCTCGTGAGTTTCACCCGACGCACCCGGGTAATGACGGTTGGGCAGGGCAAGGACCTGAGTACGGTGTGGGCGGTCGATCCCAGGAGGAGGCGTTTGAAGCTGCCCCTTCCGCGGCTTCCCAGCACCAGCAATGTGGCGCCGGCGGCGGCGTCCGTGAGTGCTTCCGCCGGTTCGTTGTTGGACACCAGAACCTGATGGACAACCAGGTCGGGGTAGTTTTCGGCCAGGCCGGCAACAGTCTCGGCGAGGATGATTCGTTCTTCCTCCAAGACCGTCTCGGCAACGTCGCTCGCCGGCATCACGCGCTGGATGAGCGGCGGCGCGAGGACGGCGTGAACCACTGTCAGCTCCTGGCTGTCCCTGTCCGCTTCGGCGGCCGCGAAGGAAACTGCTTGCGTTGATTCTTCTGAACCGTCAGCGCCGACCACGATGCCGCGGCGCCCCGTCATGTCCTGCTCCCCGACTACTGCCACAGGGCAGAGGGCGACGGCGGCGATCTGCAGCGCCCTGTCAGCCACAGGTCCTCCAGGCCAGTTGTGGCCGGTTCCGATGACAACCATCGAGGCCCCTTTCGAGTGCTTCCTGAGCGCCTGCCCGGGGCTACCGGAGAACAGCAAGGTCTTCACCTGGACCGACGGCTCCAATTCGCCCGCATATGCGGCGGTTTTGCTCAGCAGCTCGTTTGCCGCGGCCTTGACCACCTCGCCGGAACCGACTGATTCGTCGAGCCATCGACTGTCGACCGCGTGAACGAGCAGCACCGTGAGTTTATGTCGTGCCGCCCGGTCCATCGCCCAAGCCAACGCGGCCCGGCTCGCCTTGGTGTCAACGACGCCCACAACGATTGGTTTTTTCATGCCTCTGTCCGCCTCCATGAATGTGGCTCCCACTTTCGGGATGCTTTGCGCACCATTTTCTGCCCTTTTGGCCAAGGCCGGCAGGGCCGGAAGTCCCGCCGGCGAAGCTCTTGCTGCCGCCGTGACGAGGAACCAAACGCACTCGCGGATCCTAATGCGGTCGTCACTCCGAAGCGGGGCTTTGTGCCCTGTTGCGACAGGCCGACTGGGTCTACCATGCCGGTGTCGAATAGTCTGCACGGAAGGGCTTGAATGATGTCCAGCTATCAGCCTCAGAATCTTCCCCAAGGTGGAGTTCCACTTGAGCTGCCTTACTATGGAGCCCCGCCGATCGAGGCCGTCAAACGATTCTGGAAGAAGTACGCTGTCTTCCACGGGCGGGCAAGCCGCAGTGAGTATTGGTGGTGGTTCCTCGCCTCAGCTATCGTCTCAGGTGTCATCAATGCGGCCGGTGCGACAGGGAACGGCAACACCAGCACCTCGACGGCCCTTGGCGGCCTCTGGTTCCTGGCGACGATCGTGCCTTCGCTCGCCCTGGCTGCACGGCGCCTGCACGACGCGAATCTCAGTGCGTTCTTCTTGTTACTCGCCTTGATCCCGGTGCTCGGATGGATTGCGCTGCTCGTGTTTGTGCTCCTGCCGGCCAATCCCGGGGGTCAGCGCTTCGACCGACCTGTGCAGGCATATCCGCCACCGTATCCGCCGCAGCCATATCCGCCTCAGGCTTGAGGCTCAGGCAATGGCAAAGGATGGTCAACTTTGGCCCGCGTGTGTTCCCACTCATCGAGGAGCCCCGGCAGCCGGGTCATGAGGAACCGGTAGAAGGCCCCCATCTCGTTCACCCTTGCCCTCGCCGCTGATCCTTCCGGGAGGCTTGACACGGTCGAGTCGGCGAGGTCGGCGAGGTGCTCGTAGACGGGGTTCTGGCGGAGCGAGGCGACATACCACGCGTTGTCGGGGAGGGCGTAGCGGTCGCGTCGGCTGCCCGGTTGCGAGACCCGGTGCACGAAGCCGACGGTCTGCAGGTACCGCACGGCGCCGGAGACAGCTGCCGCGCTCGCGCCCAGTATCTCAGAGAGCTCGGCCGCAGTCAGCGAGCCTTCGTCGGAGACCACAAGGGCCATGAGGGCACGGGCCGGCATCTTGGGGAAGCCCGCGGCCGTCAGGACAGCCGCGGATGTCTCGGCGGAGCCGGGCATGCGCTTGCTCCCGGGATCTGTCACGCTGTGCCCACCTCCCGGCGACGCACCGCCACGAGCGAGAGCGCCGTGAGGACTGCGGCAATGCCGAGCATCCAGAAGCCGCCACTCCAGTCGGTCCCGGTGCTTGTGGTGACGGGGGTGTGGGAGAACGGCGAAAGGTCCCGGAGCTTCTGGTCGAGGCCGAGCATGCCGCCGTAGATTCCGAGGACGACGCCCACACCCAGGAACGCCCACGCGGCAGGGATCGTGGCACGGGGCCAGACGACGAACACTGCGGCGGGCACAGCGAGGTAAATGAGTGCCGCGGGGAGCTGGTCGACGGAAGTCTGCCAGACGTCGCCGACGGCGCTTGAGGTGTCTCCGGACGCGAGGAGGGAGAGCCACGCTCCGAGAGCCGTGAACGCCATGACGAGCACGACCGAGACGGCGCCGAGGCCGAGGAAGCTCCCGAGCCAGCGCATCCGGCTCACCGACTCGGCCACGACGGGCTCGGCGGTTCCGGCCACCTCCTCCTGACGGAGGCGAAGGACGGCCTGGAGACCGCACGCTGCGGCAAGGATTCCGGCTACTTCGAATAGTGCCGCAACGAGGAGCTGGGTCATTGATGTGCCCTGTGCCTCGATCATTCCGCGGAGCACGGCTGTGATTTGGGTGTTGGAGGTGATCGAGGACTGTATCGCCGACCCGAGCGAGCCCGTGAGGAGGCCCGTCGCGAGGCCACCGATGCACCAGCCGATGATCGCGCCCTGCTGGAGGCGCAGCGCGAGCGAGAAGCTCCCGCGCAGCCAGGGCCTGGCGTCGGCGCGTCCGGATCGTCCGGCGAACACGCTCGCGCCGACGTCCCGGCGCGCCATGATAGCTACGACGATGGCGGTGCACGCGGCTCCGAGCGCGAGTGGCAGCAGCAGCGGCCACCATCGGTTGCCTGAGTAGGGGAAAGTCTGCTGGCCCCAGCCGATGGGGGAGATCCAGCTCGGCCATGCGGCCGTCATGGTCGTCCCGTCAGGACCGACCTGCCCGGTCGCGTCCCCGAAGCCGCGCAGCAGGTACGCGACCATCACGAGCGCCGACGAGATGCCGTTGGCCCCTCGCGAGGTGCTGAAGACCTCGGAGGCCAACAGGCCCACGCCGAGAAAGGCGAAGCCCACCGCACCCGTCGCGAAGCCAGCCACGAGCGAGCCGGCCGGGTCAAGCCCGCCGGCCATGAAGCCGAGCGCAGTCGCGATGGCTATGAGCACGTTGGCCACGGTGCCGTGAAGGACGGTCGCCCCGAGCGGAGCCCAGCGCCCGGCGGCCGTCGCTGCGATCATCTCACCCCGGCCCGACTCCTCTTCCGCCCGGGTGTGGCGGACGGCCAAGAACGTATTCATGAGTCCGGCGAGGACGCCCAGGAACGCGAAGATCTCGAAGAACGTGAACGAATCGAGCCCCGGACCGCGCGGGAGGCCGCGCAGCACGAGGATCGCAGGCGCCGCAGTCGCGAGCTGCAGCACCTGCGCGCGCGTCGCGTCGTCGCCGAAGGTCTTCGCTATGGCCGCGGCGGCGAACAACGCGAGCATTCCGATCGAGAGGACCCAGACAATCACCTGCCAGCGGTCCCGGCGCAACCGCTGCCGGTACAGGATCCAGAGCGCGCCCATGTCAGGCGCCGGCTGTGGCGGCGCGATGGCGCCGGTGGTGGGTGCCGCCGTCGTCCGCTGCCCGCGGGGCGGGCGGGGTGACCGTGTCGCCATAGTGGCGAAGGAACAGCTCTTCGAGCGACGGGGGCGCGACGAGCAGTCCTTTGACCCTGAGGGTGCCCAGAAGTGGCAGGACCTCGTGGACGCGATCGGAATCGGCACCGAACTTGACCCGCCCGTCGGCCACGGTGAGGTCGTGGACTTGCGAGAGCGTAGCGAGGGCGTGGGTGTCCACGCTGTCCTGCGCGAAAGAGATTTCCGTGCGGGTGAGGTGGCGCAGTGCGTCGAGCGTGCCGCCGTCAACGATCCGGCCGGCGCGGATGATGCTCACGCGGTCGGCGAGCTGTTCGACTTCGGAGAGGATATGGCTCGAGAGCAGTACTGTGGCGCCGTTCTCGTGCACGATCCGCCTTATCTCGCGCGTGAAGACGGCCTCCATGAGCGGATCAAGGCCGCTGGTGGGCTCGTCGAGGAGATACAGCTCGGCGTCCATGACGAGGGCGGAGATGAGCGCCACCTTCTGGCGGTTTCCCTTTGAGTAGGCGCGGCCCTTCTTGCTCGGGTCGAAGTCGAAGAGTTCGCAGAGATGATGCTTGCGCTCCTTGTAGGTGGCTTGGTCGACAGCGCCGTCGCGGAGGCGGGAGAGCAGGTCGATAGCCTCGCCGCCCGAGAGGTTGGGCCAGAGGCTCACATCGCCCGGGATGCTCGCGATGCGTCGGTGAAGTTCGACGGCGTCCGCCCACGGATGCATGCCCAGGACCGTCGCGCTGCCCGACGACGCGCGGGCTAGCCCGAGAAGGATACGCAGCGTGGTGGTCTTCCCTGCGCCGTTAGGCCCGAGGAAGCCGTGGATCTCACCCTCGTGGACCTCAAGGTCGAGGCCGTCGAGCGCCTTGACCCGCCCGAAGTTCTTGTGCAAGCCGACAGTCTGGATGACAGTGTCCATGACGACAAACATACGTAGTTTTCACAAATTTTTGAATGACCGAAAGGCCCTTGTGTTCCGATGCGGTTCGTGCGTTGGACTAGCGGTGCTTGTAGTAGTCCCTCCAGATCAGCCGGTGCACGGGGATGCGGCGGGGCAACGACCTGAGTCCGGGGATGAAGGGCACCAAAGTCAGGAGCAGCGTCAGGATCACCATGGAAAACACAACCAGGACGTCGGCGTTCGGCGATGATTTGAAGGGTTCCACTTGGTAAAGGGCCGAGAAGAGCCACAGCCATGACTGGCCGGGGTAGTTGCCGGTTTCGTTCATCATTCCCCACTGGTCGCCTGTCAGATGCTGGGCGTCGGCGAGGCCGGGGAAGTAGCTGCCGTCGCCGAGGAATAGAATGCTGGCTTTGTAATCGGTGTTGTAGAACGAACCTTTTGCGCTCAGGACCGGATCAAGGGTCCCTTGCTGCGCCATGGCCAGAAGGGCTCCGGTGAGGGCCGGTACCGGGCCGTAGTCGCCGGGCGGAACCTTCGCCGGATCGTTGTCCGGGGCTTTGCCAAGTGCGTCCCCGTACGCGGTGGTCCAGGCGGCGTGTTGCGCGTCGCTTGCCTTGGTCCATTCGTCGATCGCGGCCGGGGGTGTTGGAAGGGCTTGGAGCGGACCGATGACGAAGTCGTTGGCGGTGTCGATCGGGAGCCGCACACCGGAAAGGCTTTGCAGATCGATCGGGCCGAGTTTTTGCGAGGCATCGGGCGTCGAATTGTAGGGTGGTCCATACCCGGCGGTGCCGCTGGTACCGCCAAGTTCGGCCGTGGCTGTTGCCACGAAGTCCGCGGGCTGGGCCTGGGCCCATGACTTGAGCGTCACACTCGGGTCGTCCGGCGAGCTGAAGACCGCGGAGAGGCCGAGAACCAGCAGCCCGACAACGACCACTCCAACAACGAGCTCCTTGAACAGATCGTAGTCGCGCAAGGTGCCGGACCATGGCCTGCTGGCGATGTCGTTTCGTGCGCGCCACGAGGTTGATACTGGGGACTTGGTCATTTCAGGCTCTCGCTCTCGGTGGCCGGGTTTGGTGCCGCCGTGCGCAGCTGGGCGTCAGATGCCGCAGCTTCCAACGGGGGCACTACGCCGTGCATCCGTACGAGCACGACATGGAGGGCGACGACGACGGCGACAGCAAGGGGAAGGAGCGTGATGTGCCACATGAGTATCTGACCTAGATCGGCGACGTTGAACCACGCACCCATACCGACCGCGTTCAGGGCGTCCTTGGCCTGGAAGGCAATCCACTGCGAATCGAAATTTGTTTGAAGAAGGTATCCGGTGAACGCCGTGACGATCGAGACGACAAACGCGAGCATCCCGGTGATCCAGGTGAGCACGCGCCCGCCCCGCCAGGCGGCCATCCAGAACTTGCCCCAGAGGTGGATCACCAGGAACATGAAGAACAGTTCAACGCTCCACAGATGGGTGCTGTTGATGAAACGGCCAAGACCGGAGACATGGAACCAGGTCGGACCATTCAATGCCAATACGACGCCGGATCCAATGATGTAGACGAGGGCGGCAACAGCGCCCATGCCGAAAACGTAAATCCAGGACGATACGTAGCTCGGCTGGCCTTCCGGAAGCAGCTTGTCCGGCGGGAGCCGGCGCAGGGCCCACCCCCGGGCTTTTCCTGTCCAGGTGGAAAAGCGTGGTTCGCCGTCGTCGGCAGTCGAAACCGGGCCGCGGTCGCCGGTCATTTCCGCTTCCTTCCGTGTGGAAACGGAATCACCAAGGCGAGAATGAATAGCACGACCATCGTGGCAATGACCACCAGATTGCCGAATTGGATCAGGAAATCACCCCACTGGAAATAGATTCCGGGCTCCGGCATTCCGGCATCCGCCTGTTGTATTCCGAACATCACGGCCTCTTTCGATGAAAGGCGAACCTCGGGTGGGAAGCCTTCATATGAATGACGCTACAAGCTTGCTGGCCGACACACACGGGTCCAACGGCCCTATTGGATGATGCCGGCCGCGTGCATGCTGGAATGGCCTGGAATGCCGACCATCGAAAGGACCGACCATGTCACCGGATACCGCAAACCCCGTGGAAGTCCTGAACGAGGAAGAATGCTGGAACATCCTTTTGGGCGCGACGTTGGGGCGGTTGGCATTGAGCATCGCCAACGAACCCGAGATCTATCCGATCAACTTCGTCGCCCACGACGGAAAAATCCTCCTCCGCACGAATCCCGGGGAGAAGCTGTTCGCGCTCAGGATCAATGACCACGTTGCGTTGGAGACCGACGGGGTCGGTAGCCAGTCTGTCTGGAGCATCGTGGTTAAAGGCAAGGCACGGCAACTGGAGTCCGGTGCCGAGATTGAAGCCGCCGAAAGGATTCCCCGCCAACAATTGACCTCTACAAGGAAACGGGTTTTCGTTGAGATCGTCCCGACGTCCATCACCGGTAGGCGCATTCACCGGGGACCGGAAAACGACGAGCTGGCCCCTGGCGACTTGTACTGAACACATCTGATTCACAAGGGGCCTGGTTTGGGCCGACGCACCAGCATGACCGGGCAGGTGGCGTGATGAAGCACAGCGTGTGCGGTCGAACCGATGGTGCCCCGGACGAGTCCCCGTCCCTGGGTCCCGACGACGATGATGGAGGCATCTTGAGCCTCCGTCAAAATCGAGCCTGGGATGGACGTGCCGATCGGCGATCTTATTTGGAGATCGAGGTTCGGAATCGTTTCGTGGGCGCTCCGCGCCGCGGAGTCGAGAAGCGCCTGGATCCGGGGTTCCGTTGGGCCTTGAGCCGAGGTGCCCGTTTCAGGGATGGGGCGCGGAATCCAGTGTTTCTTCTGGACGTGCACCATTCGAAGGGCTGCACCGGCCAACGCGGCGAGGTTGCAGGCATGCCGGAGCGGTAGTTCCCAATCGTCGAAGTCGACGCCGACTACAACTGGACCGCCCGGGCGTTCTCCGCCACGGATGACAACGACGGGGCAATCGGCCGTCGCCGCGAGTTCCAAGCTGACCGAGCCGATCAGCAGTCCCATGAAACCCCCCGCGCCCCTGGTTCCGACGACCAGCAATGCGGCGCCGGAAGAGAGAGTCCTGAGGTGTTCGGCAGGCCACCCATAGAACAGCGTCGTCTTGACAGCCAATCCAGGAACCTCATCGTGGACCCGTTCCACGCCCTCGGCCAGGATGTCCTCGGCCGCACGTCGCAAACCGCTGCCTTCGACGCCCGGTACGGGACCCAGCTCGCGGGTGATTGCCGGCCACAACGTGCTGTGGACCACGCGTAGTCCGCAGTTCCGCTCAGCCGCCTGCCGGGCAGCCCAACGGACTGCCGGGACGGCTGCTGCGGACCCGTCGTAGCCAACGATGATTTCTGCCGCGGTCTCCATGGTCTCCTTGCCCGTGAGGGTGCTTGAACGTGGAATGGCTCCGGGCTCACTCCAGATGCACGTGGCGTCCGGTGACCCTGTGGGCCTGGATCCGGATGAAGAGATTCCGCGTTCCGCCGGCCCACGGCTCCGACATGGCCTTTCCCCATAGCCTGGTCAGCAGATCCTTGTCCTCAACACGGGACGAAGCCCCGCTGACGAGCACAGACCAACCTTCGCTGCGATCGGCACGTGAATCGTCGATCTGAAAGGACGACCCGAGCGAAGGGACTGCCTCCGCGATCGATCCATCCCCGGCCGTGCGGAAGTATATGGACTCGCCGTCGACCAGATAGTTCACGGGCAGGATCACCACCAGTCCTTGCTGAACAAAGCCGAAACGGCCGGTGGTGTTTGAGCGCAGGAGATCCCAGCACTGTTCCTGGCTGAGTTCTTCCGCAACGTGCAGTCCGCCGTCAACGCGGCCTGCGTCCATGCTGGGGAGTGACATGTCTGCTCCTATGTCGTCTAGCTCTATTCCTTGTTCGGCACACGATCGCGGGTACGGAGACCTGCAACTCCCTGCAGCCTATTGAGCGCCCTTCTCCTGCTGTAGGGCCAAAAGGCCCGGCGGTGTGACTAAATACCCTGTGGGAGGGGCCGGAAACGAGCGACACTGGACGCCGGCGCTGGAACCGGTGAAGGGCTTCGATAGCGAGGATTCCTCCGAGCGCGCTTCCAAGTGCCGTCAGCAGGCCGAAGCTGCAGCCCACGATCGCGTTGAACAGCGTCAGAACGTTCGCCCGGAAGATCTGCCACAGCGGTCTGCTTGGAGTGTCGGAAACGGTGTTGGCCAGTCCTGCTTCCGTTCGGGCCATGACCTCAGCGCTGGACAACCCGAGTTCGATAGGGGAGCGGGTCCCGTAAGCGCCGGGATGGTTCAGGGCTGGATGCTGGGTCACATGATTCTTTCCTGGAGACTTGATGCCTTTCGCACAGACGTTAGGGACGGGGCGGTGTCCAGGCCCAGTCCCGGATTTCCGGGAGGTCTTCGAAATGCTCGCGGATATATCGCGCATGGGCATCCAGCTGCCTGCGGCAGAGGTCGACAAGCTCAGCCGCGCCCGTGACCTGGCGGTGAACGCGTCGCAGCGCTTCGACGACCAAGTGGTATCGGCTCATCTTGTTCAGGACCACCATGTCAAAGGGAGTGGTGGTGGTTCCCTGTTCGTTGTAGCCGCGGACGTGGAACCGTTCCGGGCGGGGCCTCCCATGCAGGAGCTGGTGCAAGGCCCGGGCGTAGCCGTGCCAGGCCATGATGACTTCTCCGTCGGCTGTGAACAGTTCTTCGAACTTTTCATCGGACAGCCCGTGGGGGTGGGTGTCGCGGGGCGGAAGGACCATGGCATCCATGATGTTGACGACGCGGACCGTGAGTTCAGGGAGATGTTTTTGCAGTAACCAGGCTGCGGCAAGTGTCTCTTCGGTGGGGATGTCCCCGGCACAGGCCATGACGACGTCGGGTACGGCCCGGGAGCCGTCCGGCTCCTCGTTCCCGGCCCACGACCAGCTGGACGCTCCTGCCGCGGCGTGACGCCTTGCCTCCTCCAGCGTCAGGTATTGCGGGTGCGGTTGTTTGTCAACTACCACCAGGTTCACGTAGTCCTTGCTCCGCAGTATGTGTTCGGCGGTGACCAGGAGGGTGTTGGCGTCCGGAGGCAGGTAGACGCGGGTGACGGTTCCAGACAGGGACAGCACAGTGTCAATCAGGCCGGGTCCCTGATGGCTGAAGCCGTTGTGGTCGTTGCGCCAGCAGGTGGAGGTCAGGAGGATGTTCAGGCTCGGTACGGGTGCGCGCCATTCAAGTTCCCTCGCGTGCTGGAGCCATTTGGCGTGTTGGATGGTCATCGACGCACTGACCATTGCGAAGGCCTCATAGCTGGCAAAGAGTCCATGGCGGCCTGTGAGCAGGTAACCCTCCAGCCAGCCCTGGCACAAATGCTCGGAGAGGACTTCCATGACCCTGCCTTGCGCCGAGACGTGGTCTTCAGCAAGGGCATGCTCACCGTCCCTGGCAGGTTCCAGAAGGCAGCGGTCGGTGGCCTGGAAGACAGCCCCGAGCCGGTTACTGTTGGTTTCGTCCGGGCAGAAGAGCCGGAACCGGGGATCGGTGGCCGTCGCGATGTAGATGTCCCGGAGCAGTTCCCCCAGCGGCCTGGTGGTTTCGTGGACGATCGACCCCCGCGGGACCGCCGGTACCGCGTACCGTTCCAGGTCGGGGATCTCAAGGGCAGCCCCGGTCCCGCCCCGGCCCGCACGGGCTGCACCCATGCGGAGGCTGCCCGCCGGGGCAAGTGCGGCCAACTCGGGGACGAGCCGGCCTGTGCTGTCGAAGAGGGTTTCCGGCCTGTAGGAGCGCATCCAGGCCTCAAGCTGCGCCAGGTGGTCGGGATTCTCGCGAACGCTTGCCAGAGGTACTTGGTGGGAACGAAAGGTTCCTTCGACGGGGAGCCCGTCCACCATGGCCGGCCCGGTCCATCCTTTGGGCGTTCGCAAGATGATGGCGGGCCAGTGTGCCGGGCCGTGCACGCCCTGGCTGCGCGCCTTGGATTGCAGTTCGCGGATTCGCCCATAAGACTCGTCCATCGCGGTGGCCAAGGCGCGGTGAACTAGCAACGGATCCTCGCCGGAGACGGTCACCGGGTCCCAGCCGTGGGCCTTGAGCAGCGCTTCCACGTCCTCGTTGGTTCTCCGGCCCAGGACGGTTGGGCCGGAGATCTTGTGCCCGTTCAGATGCAGTATCGGCAGCACGGCACCGTCCCGGGCCGGGTTGAGGAAAGATGGTGCTTTCCATGATGCTTCCAATGGGCCGGTCTCGGCTTCGCCGTCGCCGATAACGCAGGCGACAATCAGTCCGGGGTTGTCCATGGCGGCGCCTGTGGCGTGCATCAAGGAGTAGCCAAGCTCGCCTCCCTCGTGGATGGAACCAGGAGTGGCTGGGCCGACGTGGCTCGATACCCCGCCCGGAGTTGAAAATTGCCGGACAAGTCTCCGGAGCCCCGGGAGGTCCATCCCCACTTTGGGATAGATCTCCGAGTATGTGCCTTCAAGATAGATATTGGCGACGACGGCGGGCCCACCGTGGCCGGGACCCGCAACGAAGAGCACATCGGCGGAGGTTCGCCTGATCAGGCGGTTCAAGTGGGCGTAGATCAGCGACAATCCAGGGCTGGTTCCCCAGTGTCCTAACAGCCGTGGTTTGATGTGGCTTGGCAGCAAGGGTCCCCGCAGCAGCGGGTTTTCCTGAAGGTAGATCTGGGCAACAGTGAGGTAATTTGCCGCGAACCAATACCGGTTCAGCGGCTCAAAGTCCTCGCCGGCAGCTTCATAGCCTGCTGTTTCCATGGGGTAGCCTCTTCCGGGTTCGACGGCACGCTGAAGGCACGCGTTACTGGTGCCTGGGCTGCTTGGTCTTCACAGTGCTGGTCTTCACGGTGCTGGTCTTCACGGTGCCAGAGACCCGGCGGTGCGGTTAGGGCCATAGGGCCCTAGAGGTTCCGAATCGTTTGATCGTTCGAAAGGACGACGGCGGCTGTCGCCTCCGCGATTGCGCGTTCCTCGTCACTGGGGACAACCAGGACGGGAAACATTGATCCGTCCGTGCTGATGGTGCGGATGCCTGAGCCTCCGGCATGGTTCCTGTCCTCGTCGACGTAAATGCCAAGCGGACCGAGCATCGACATCACCCGTGACCTGAACTGACCGGAATGCTCACCGATACCGCCGGTGAAGACCAAGGCCTCGGCTCCGCCGACAACCATGTTGTAGGCCGCGATGTATTTGGCCAGGCGGTATGCGGCCATGTCAGAGGCGAGGACAGCCCTGGGATCCCCGAGTTGCGCTGAGTCTTGCACTGTGCGCATGTCGGCTGATCCGGCCACGCCCAGCAGGCCGGACTCATGGTTGAGGAGCCGGTCCACCTCATCCAGGCTGAGGCCGCGGCGCTGCAACAGCGTGACAATGGACGGATCAAGATCGCCCGAGCGGGTGCCCATGACCAGCCCTTCCAGGGGGGTCATGCCCATTGATGTGTCGGCGCTGCGGCCGTTCTTGACGGCGGTCACAGAAGCGCCATTGCCAAGATGCGCCACGACAGTATTCAGTGAAGACACCGGGACTCCGATGAACGCCGCGGCCTCGCGGCAGGCGATCTCGACGGAGATCCCGTGAAAGCCGTAGCGCCGGATCCCGTATCTCGTATACAGGTCCTCCGGAATGGCGTAGCGCGAGGCGTATCCGGGCATGGTGTGGTGGAAGGCTGTGTCGAAGACGGCTACCTGTGGTGTGCCAGGCCACCGGGCGTCGGCCGCGTGCATGCATGCCACACTTGCTGCGTTGTGGAGCGGGGCCAACTCGCCCAGTTCCTCGATAGCCGCCATCACGTCCAACGTCACGCGGACCGGGGAGCTGAAGTGTTCCCCGCCATGCACCACCCGATGACCGATGGCATCGAGGCCGGTACCACCGGAAGAGTGCGGGACTGCCGCGTCAATCACATCGAATACGTTGCCAAGGAAGACGGGACCCAGACTGCCCTCCGGTGATCCATCAACGACTCGATCCAGCAGGATGTCCGGCTTCGTTCCGGGTGCTCCGATGCGCCGCAGCTGGTACTTCAAGGAAGAGGAACCCGGATTCAGTACCAGGATCAGCATGCCGAAGCCCTTTCACGACGATCACACAGCACAGTGCCACAAGACGTGTCACCCTCGAGGACCATAACCCTGCATCCCCGTCATCAGGGAGGGCCTTCCGGCCCTAGCGGCTCGCCCAAGAGGCCGATGACACTGAGGAGAGATGGCTGCAGCTTCCCGGAAGGCACGTGGGCGCGTGAAGAAACAGATTCTTGTTGGTGTCGATGGGGCATCGGTGGGAAGTACTGCCGCGGACTGGGCGGCGGAACGCGCCCGCGATCTTGGTCTTCAGCTCAATTTGGTGCACGCCGTTCCCGAACCGTGGGCGTTCCCGGAGAAAGCCCTCCACGAGAACGCAATCGCGCAGGCCAAGGACCTGCTCAACAGTGAGTCGGCTCGGATCAGCGCGCAGATTCCCGCGCTGGACGTCGTCACGACCCTGAGCGCGGGAGAACCCTCCGAGAGCATGCGCAGGCTCTCTGCGGACGCGGAAATGGTCGTAGTGGGAACCGATCGACGGCCAGATAACCACGGCGAAGGATTTGGGTCGGTCAGTTTTCAGATCGCCATCATCAGCCACTGCGCCGTCGCGATTGTGCCTGCTCCTTCAACGCGTGAGTCGTCCGGCGTGGTGGTTGGTGTCGATGGCTCCCGGGACTCCGAACTCGCCGTCGAGTGTGCAGCTGACGAGGCACAGCGAATGGGACAGGAGCTCGTAATCCTCCATGCCGGTAGCGGCAATGAGCCCGCTCCGTCCGGGAGACCTGTGCGGGGGGCCGGTCGCGCATGGCCTGGGCTCGATGGGCACGCGCTGTCGTCCGAATCGGCCCAGGGCCTGACGGAGCGGGACCCTGGTTTGGTCGTACGCGAGATCCTGGACCTTGAGCGCGCGCCGGCTGAAGCGCTCCTCGACGCCAGCGCCCGTGCGCGTCTGCTGGTCATCGGCTGCAAAGGAAGGGGCGGGGCCCGCGTACTACTCGGTTCGGTTGCCCAGCACGTCCTGCTCAACATCCAGTGCCCTACCCTGATAACCCGCCCCGCCTTAGCAGAGGACGCTCCGGATGCGCCGGGGCTTGGAAGAGCACGACGCCTTCAGACCGGCTAGGGCCGAAAGTCACGGTCCAATTTTCGGAGCTGGGATGGGGGAACAAGCGCCGACGAATCGGCGCCCGGCATTCGGCTGTGCCCCAATGCCCGAAGTGCATTCAGGATTGTGGCGAGGTCCACCAACTCCTGAAGGAGAGCGCCGGCCACTGCCGGGACGACCCCGCATGCTGCCGCGGCCATCAACCCCACGCTGAGGAGGATGCCTGTCCAGATACTCGTGCGCGCGATGTGGATGGTGTGCCTGCCAATATCCACGGCAACGGCGACCTTGGACAGGTCGTCGAGCATGATCACGACGTCGGCCGATTCGCTGGCCGCGGTTGCTCCCTTGGCTCCCATTGCTATGCCAACGTCGGCCGCGGCCAGGACCGGTGCGTCGTTGACTCCGTCACCCACCATCATCACCGGTCGCCCCACTAACCGCGCGACGGCGGCGACCTTGTCGGCAGGCAGGCAATCCGCCAGGACCCGGGTTATCCCTGCCTCGGCCGCAATGTGTGACGCGGTGGAACGGGTGTCACCGGTCAGGAGCATGGTTTCCCGAACGCCGAGGCGTCGCAGCCGGGCCAAGGTGGCCACCGCGTTTTCCCGCAAAGGGTCGCTCATGATCAGCGTTCCGGCGAAACGCCCGTCCACACCGACGTAGATTCCAAGTTGTCCGCTGGCCACGTCGGCCTTTTCGAAGCCTGTCGTCGCCGATCCAACAAAGGTAGCTTTGCCAACCACCACAGTCTGGTTCCCGCAGACAGCCGTGACACCTTGGGTCGCGTGCTCGTTGGCGCTGCTGGCGGGTAGCAGTGGCAGGCCGCGGGATCGCGCGGCCTCAATCACGGAGGCTGCCAGCACATGGGAGGACGACTGCTCAGCGGACGCTGCGAGTTGCAGGATCCGAGAAGCGGATATTCCCACGGCTGCGGCCGTGGAGACCTGCACGTCGTGCAGGGTAGGGCGGCCGCGCGTGAGTGTCCCCGTTTTGTCGAAGACCGCCGTCCTGACGCGGGCGAGTTGTTCGAGGGTGCCGGCATTCTTGATGATGATCCCCGAGTGGGCTGCCCGGCTGGTGCCGCCAAGGAACGCTACAGGTGCTGCGATCAACAGGGGACACGGGGTCGCAACGACGAGCACCTGGGCAAACCGTTCTGGATCGTGACTGATGTACCAAGCGACTCCGGCCAACAGGAACGCAAACACCGTGAAGGGCACGGCATATCGGTCCGCAAGCCTGACGGTGGGCGCTCGGCTTGCCGCAGCCTCCTGGACCAGGGCCACGATCCGGCTGTACTGGGAGTTTGCGGCAGTGGCGCTCGCAACCATGCGAACTGCGTCCTCGCCGTTGATGGTGCCGCTCAGCAGTGCATCGCCTGCGCGGTGTTCGACCGGCAGGCTTTCACCCGTCAGCGAGGATTCGTCGAAGGTCCCGGCGGCGGAGAGCAAGAGTCCGTCTACGGGGACGATTTCGGAGGGTTTGACCAAGAGTGTGTCTCCGGAACGAACCCTCCCCACGGGTACCTCTTCCACAGGGTTGCCCGGGGTCTCGCGATGCGCGGTCCGGGGAGCCCGCTCAAGGAGGGCTTTCAGCTCGTGCGTAGCCCGGCCGTGGGCAAATTCCTCCAGGGCGTCTCCGCCGGTGAGCATGAGCACGATGATGAGGGAGGCAACATATTCCCCGACCACGAGGGTGCTGACGACGGCCGTCACTGCCAACAAGTCGATGCCCCATCGTCCTCGAAAGAGATCTCGGAACATGGACACGGCCCGGTACGCCGCCACGGCCAGAGCATAGATACTTGCTGTTCCCTGTGCCGCTGGCCCCTGCCCGGCACCCAGCAGTACCCCAACGCAGCCCCCCATAAGGAGGGTGGCAGCCACTAATGGAAAACGAAGGATCGTGGGCATGGGAGCCGCCGCTCTTGGTTGCCTCCTCAGGGGAGGATCTTCAGTCTTCTGATTGCTCAGTGGTGGGAGTCCCGGCTGAGGATGACCTTCAAAGCGTGCGTTTCTGATGCCCTTGAGAACGTGTCGTAGGCATCAATGATTTTCTCCAGTGAGAAGTGGTGGGTCGCAAATTTTTCGGCCGGGATTTTGTGCTGGGCCACCAACCGGAGCAGCATCGGGGTCGTGTTGGTATTGACGAGACCCATGCTGATGTTAATGTTGCGGATCCAGAGGTCCTGGAGGCGCAGTTCAACGGATTTTGCATGCACGCCGATGTTGGCCACATTCCCGCCGGGGCGCACGAGCCGCAAGGACATGTCGAAGGTGTCCGGGATTCCGACTGCTTCGATGGCGACATCCACTCCTGCGCCGTCGGTGTAGGACATGACGTCGTTGATCCACCCGGGATTGTCCGGGTTCACCACCTCGGTTGC
Organism: Arthrobacter sp. SE2; assembly: GCF_058244265.1. Taxonomy (NCBI): domain Bacteria; kingdom Bacillati; phylum Actinomycetota; class Actinomycetes; order Micrococcales; family Micrococcaceae; genus Arthrobacter; species Arthrobacter sp. SE2. The sequence continues at coordinate 115,753 of NZ_JBZAYA010000006.1, forward strand.
GCCGAACTCCCGGGCTCTCGCAAGGCGCCCCTCGTCCGGGTCGATCGCAATGACCGCGGCAGCCCCGTGAAGTCCTGACATGAGCATTGCTGCCAGCCCGATGGGGCCGGCTCCGACGACGGCGACGACGTCACCTGGCTTGATGTGACCGGCCTGGACTCCGATTTCGAACGCCGTGGGCAGAATGTCGGAGAGCATGACGGCCTGGTCGTCGGTCACCCCGTGGGGCAGCTTGTACAGGGAGTTGTCTGCGTAGGGGACGCGCACGTACTCGGCTTGGGTGCCGTCAATGAGATGGCCGAATATCCAACCCGTTCCGGCTTGGCCCTCCTCTCCTGAGCAGTGCGAGTAGAGGCCCTTCTTGCAGTTGCCGCAATGCCCACAGGACTTGATGCAGGAGATGAGGACGCGGTCTCCGGTCCGGAGCCCGGTGACGGAGGAACCCACTTCGATCACCGTTCCCACGCCCTCATGCCCGAGAACCCGTCCCTCTTGGACGGCGGGAACGTCGCCTTTAAGGATGTGAAGGTCCGTTCCGCAGATCGTGGTGGTATCGATGCGGACGATGGCGTCGGTGGGGTTGATGATGTGGGGATCCGGAACGTCGGTCCAGGCCTTCTGTCCGGGTCCGTTATAGACGAGTGCTTTCATGATGCTCCATCCAAGAAGGGCAAGCCGTACCGTCGGCGACGCCAGCAGCAAAGTTAGCGGAACAGCTCGGAGCGGGCATCCCACACGGGAGTGTTCCAAATATCGGGCCGGGTGGCCTTGAAACGCCGGCCCGTGACGGCATCCAGGGTCAGACGCAGATAGTGGCTCTTGCCGCCCGGCTGCCAGGGATCAAGATGGAGGGCGTCGGCGGCAGCCTTTTCCTCCCGGTCGACGATGAGGTGGGCCTGGCCCCGGGCGACGACGCTCCAGGCCTTCCCGGAGCCTGCATCGAAGCCATCGATTTCGAGTGCGCAGCGATCCCGCATTGTGCTCCGGAATTTCGTCCCGATGCCCGTCCTGAAGACAATGGAGCCGTGGTCCACGACGTAATTCACGGGGAAGATGTCCGGATGGTCCTCGACGATCACGGCTAGCCTGCCCACGGTGGTTTGGCCAAGCAGTTCGAAACATTCGTCAGGGTTTAGTCTTTCGATCGCGTCCGCTGATTGGGGGTTCATGGCCCTGACGCTACCGGCGGCGGTCCGCCGTCGTTAGGGTCTTTGGACCCGCCGGGCGCCCCCATCATTCGAGTCCGGCGCGGGTGGCGTCGTCCAGGGGACTCCACCACGTCAGGGGAGGGGTAACGGTGAAGCGGCGCCCGGTGATCGACGTCGGGACGATGCGGACAAAATGGTCTTTGCGGCCCGCCTGCCACGGGAAAAGGAGCAGCCCGACGGTATCGAGGATCTCCTGGGTGAGCTTAATGGCGGCAGCCTGCCCCTTCACAACCACGCTCCACGCCACCCCGGTGTCCGGATTGACGCCGTCGGCTTCCAACGCCACGGGTGTTTCACTCAGGGCCGAGTGGAGCTTGGTTCCTTCCCCTGTCCTGAAGACGAGGGTGCCGTGATCTACCTTGTAGTTGATCGGGAAGATGTCGGGGTGGTCTTCCACCCAGACGGCGAGGCGCCCCACCGAGACGCCGCGCAACAGTTCCCAGCACTGTTGAGGTTGCAGGACCTCTGGCTCTGGTGTTGATGGTTTGTTCGTCATGTCGCCGAGGCTACGCCGGGGCGCGATGCGGGGAACAGGGCACAAAGACCCTCGCCTCGCAGGCGTCTGGAGGAACACGGGACTCGGGGGTAGTCTGGCATCGGATACGCCACCTGCCACAACACGGGCTACCTGCCCTGTGTGGGCGGTACCGCTCGAAAGGCAGTAGATGAACGGCTCCATTCCAGAACCTGTGGAGGCTGATCGCCTTCACGTGACCGGGACCCGGATCGAAGACCTGCTCAGGGACTTTCTGGCCAGGGCCGGAGAACTCCTGGACGCCCAGGAACAGATGCGTGGACTGTTGGAAGCGGTTGTCGCGGTCGCCGAAGACTTGAGCCTTGAAGCCGTGCTCGACAGGGTGGTCACTTCCGCCTGCAGGCTGCTGCATGCCCGCTACGGCGCGCTGGGTGTCATCGGTGAGAACAAGTCGCTGAGCCACTTCGTCACGGTCGGTATCGACGAAGACCTTGCACGCCGCATCGGCCCGCTACCTACCGGACACGGGGTCCTCGGCTTACTGATCAGCGAACCCGCCCCTCTTCGCCTTCATGACCTGCACCAGCACCCGAAGTCCTACGGATTCCCCGAAAACCACCCACCCATGAAGTCTTTCCTCGGTGTCCCGGTGCGGGTCCGTGACGTCGTCTTCGGGAATCTGTACCTGACCGAAAAAGAGGGCGGCGGCGATTTCACTCCCGAAGATGAGGACCTCGCCATCGCGTTGGCCGCAGCTGCCGGCGTGGCCATCGAAAACGCACGCCTCTATGAGGACGCCCGCCGCCGCGGGTCCTGGCTTGAGGCATGCATGGATGTGACGGGCCGGATGCTGGGCGATGATCGGTCGGCGGCGCCTGACAGGGCCGCCCTGGACCTGATTGCTGAGAGGGCGCTTCGGGAATCTGCATCCCAGCTGGCGCTGATCCTGGTTCCGGACGGGGGCGTAGGTTCGTACCGCGTCGCAGGTGCCGCGGGGGGCGACAGCGCAAAATTTGCGGGGAACCTCCTGCCGCTGGATTCCGCTGCGATCATGACAGTCTCCGCCACCGGGGCGCCCGCATGCATGGACGAGGCCGGAGACATCCTCGGACCGGCTGACGGCTTGTCCATGGGAAAGCTACTCGCGATCGATCTCAGCGCCCAGGGAGCCCACCATGGACTCCTGCTTCTGGTTCGAACGCCTGGAACGGGACCTTTCGCGAAGACGGATGTGGAGATGGGGGCCGTCTTCGGTTCCCACGTTGCCTTGGGCCTGGAACTGGACCGAATTCACCGGCTCCGTGAACAATTGGTCGTTTTCTCGGACCGGGATCGCATCGCCCGGGACCTGCACGACGTCGTGATCCAGCGCCTTTTCGCTGCGGGCCTCAGCATCCAGAGCCTGCGGCGGTTCACGACCGGGGAGCCTGCCCTGGCCCGGATCGATGCAGTCACGGCGGAACTGGATGAGACCATCAGGGACCTCCGAAACACCATCTATTCGCTGCGGGCAAGCTCCGGTGAGCAGGAGCTGCTGAGCAGCCGCATACTGCAGACAGTCCGCAATGCCACCAGGTCCTTGCCGTTCGCCCCGCACCTGACACTCAACGGGGCGGTCGATTCAGTGCCCGACGACGGAACCGTCACCAACGCGCTGGCAGTCATCTCTGAGGGCCTCAGCAACGCAGTCCGCCACTCCGAAGCGCACGCAATCAGTGTTTCAGTCTCGGCGGAAGACGGGATGTTGACTCTGATCATTGAAGACGACGGCAAAGGCTTCAGGGATCCCGTCCACGGGAATGGCCTGGTGAACATGGAACAACGGGCCTTGGAATTGGGCGGTTCATTCGAGGTCACCGGAACACCAGGGAAAGGGACCACGCTGGTGTGGAAGGTCCCCATCCACTGAACCGTCGACGGACGGTTCAGGTTTCCGTTTCTCGTCCGTGGGCAATGTAGACGGCCGCCTGGGTGCGCCGCTCGAATCCCAGTTTCGCCAACATCGAGGACACGTAGTTCTTCACGGTTTTCTCGGCCAGTATCATCTGTTCCCCGATCTGCCGGTTCGTCAGACCCTGGCCCACCAAATCCAGGACCCGTCGCTCCTGGGGAGTCAATGAGGCGACCCTCGGATCCAAGCGCTGAGGTTCCGTGAACCCCTGAATGATCTTCGCCTTCACGGCCGCGTCAAACAAGGACTCACCCCGCGCAGCCCGGCGGAGCGCGCCGAGCAGGTCAGTGCCCCCGATTTCCTTCAAGACGTACCCTGCTGCACCCGCAAGTACGGCTCCACGAAGGGCCTGTTCGTCGTCATAACTGGTCAGAATCAAGCAATTCAGGGTGGGGTCAACGGAGCGCACCTCCCGGCACACTTCGATTCCGGTGCCGTCGGGCAACCTGGCGTCCAGCACCGACACGTCCGGGCGTAACGCCGGAATGCGTCGGGCAGCCTCCTCGGCCGAACCGGACATGCCCACCACCACAAAGCCTTCGCTTTCCAGCAATTCCTGCAGTCCCCGGCGGACAAGCTCATGATCGTCAAGGACGTAGACCCGGATAGGCGGCAGCCCAGCGACTCCGGCGTTGTTTTGGGGTGGTACTGGGCGTTCCATGATCCTCCTATCCGGCAGCCCGTGGCCGCTGTAGCACCGGCAGGTCATGCTTTCCCGGCTATGTCATTGTTCACTGCCCGCCAACGGCAGACAAGGGCCGAAGGACCCGGGCCGATGCCATGACTTTCGGCCCTGTTTGACGGCGCCACTTTCTGCCCATTCTTAGAGAAACCGACGGAATGGAGGGGAACCCCATGGCCACGCGAACCCGGCATGACAAGATCGTCGTCGGCGTCGACGGCTCGGATGCCTCCGTCGAGGCCCTGCGCCAAGCCCACCGCCTCGCATCGGCACTGGGAACGAGCGTCGAGGGTTTGATCTGCTGGGATTTTCCCGCCGGACATGAGGCCTACGAAATGATGGGGCAGGACGGATTCAGCCACCAAGCATCCGAAATCCTCCAGGACGCTATGACGAAGGCCTTCGGCCCGGAATTGCCCGGGAACGTCCGGACCAGGCTCGTCCTCGGCGCCGCCCGGCAGTCGCTCATCGACGCCAGTAGATTCGCCTCTTTGCTGGTCGTAGGCCGCCGCGGACACGGCGGGTTCAACGGCCTGTTGCTCGGCTCGGTCAGCGCGGCATGTGTCGCCCACGCCCATTGCCCCGTCCTTGTCGTCCATGCGCCTGAAGCAAACGGGCACGCCGAGCCCCGTCCCGGCACCACAGGGGCGGCCATCCAGAAACCCCAACCGATCAAAGGAGCGCAATCCAGATGAAGAAGTGGACCCGTTGGCAGGACTGGACGGTCATCGCCGCCGGCACCTATGCCGCACTCTCGGTGCTGTGGACAAGTCAAGGCGGATCGTCCACAGCCTTCGTGGTCATCCTCGGCGTGCTGCTGGTCGCCGTCGGGGCCACGAACCTGGCCATGCCAGGGATGCCGGCTGCCGAATGGGCGCAAGCCCTATTCGCCGTCATCCTCCTCTTCGCGCCCTGGCTTGGAGGCTTCGCCTCCATGACCGGTGCGGCCTGGAGCGCCTGGATCCCGGGCGCGGTCGCCCTCGTGGTTACGGCATTGGCCATCAAGCCCAGCACGGAGGAATACCGGCACCACCACACGATGCCTGCGGCGTAACCGCGCAACTCCGAACCGGGCGTCCGGCTACGCCGGATGCCCGGTATCCGTCCAACTTGGAGGAGACCAGCATGAACAGCGATCACCCGGCCCGCCTGCGGTTTTTTGGCGCGACCGACACTGTCACCGGGTCCCGCCATCTCCTCGAATCCCGGGACACGCGGATCCTGGTCGACTGCGGCCTCTTCCAAGGCTACAAACGCATCCGCGCCCGCAACAGGATCCCGTTTCCCGTTCCGCCCGCTTCGATCGATGCTGTGCTGCTTACCCACGGGCATCTGGACCACACCGGATATGTTCCTGCTCTTGTCCGGGACGGTTTCACCGGGCCGATCTACGCAACCCACGGGACCAGCGAACTTTGCAAGCTGCTGCTACCGGACAGCGGCCACCTTCAGGAAGAGGAGGCGCGTTACGCCGACCGCCGGGGATCCTCGGTGCATGTTCCAGCGCTTCCCGTTTACACCGCGGCAGATGCGGTCAGGTCCCTGAACGCCTTCGAACCCCGGGATTTTGATGCCCCGCTTGAACTTGGAGATGGCATCGAGGCCACCTTCCTCCCGGCCGGACACATCCTCGGTGCAGCCCAGATCCACCTAAACGTCGATGGGCATTCCATTCACTTAACCGGAGACCTGGGCCGTGCCGACGATCCCCTCATGTTCCCGCCCCGGGAACTGGAGGCCGCCGACATTCTTGTCACGGAGTCCACGTACGGCAACCGGAGCCACCCGGACCAGGACCCGGCGGCTGAGCTTGGCGCGGTCGTGTCCCGCGTTGCCAAACGTGGGGGAGTCGTCATGATCGCCGCGTTCGCCGTCGGCCGCGCAGAAACCCTGATGCTCCATCTCTCCCGGCTCCGCCGCAAGCGCCTCATTCCGGACATTCCGATCTACCTCAACAGCCCCATGGCGATCGACGCCTCCTACATGTACCGGCAGCACCCGGACGAACACCGCCTCCTCGTTGACGAGTTCGAAGACATGTACAAGCTGGCCACCATGACACGTACCGCCGACGATTCCAAGCTTCTCAACCTGAGGGAAGGGCCAATGATCATCATCTCCGCCAGTGGCATGCTCACCGGAGGAAGAATCCTTCACCACCTCGAGGCCTATGGTCCGGATCCGAAAAACGCCATCATCCTCAGCGGTTACCAAGCCGGGGGAACACGCGGCGCCGATCTTGCAGCCGGAGCGAAGGATCTCAGAATCTACGGTCAGGACGTCCCCATCCAGGCCGAGGTCATACACCTTGAAGGATTTTCCGCGCACGCCGACGCCGACGAAATCATCCGTTGGATGCACTCAGCAAACCAGGCACCGCAAATGACCTATATCACCCACGGCGAATCTGACGCCTCCGATGCCCTGCGCCGCCGCATCAAACGCGAACTCGGCTGGAACGCTCGCGTCCCGGAATACCTCGAATCAGTCCCGCTCGAGAACCCGCACTAAAACAGCAGTCTTCAACCACCCCAAGCACAGGAGGCCGATGATGTCTCTCTCAGAACACGAAAAGACGACGTTGGAACGGATCGCCCAGGAGCTGGAGCGTGATGACCCGAAATTCGCGTCCAAGATGAGAGCGAACCCCAGGCCGATCACGCGGAGGCACCTGGCTTTCGGGATCTTCGCCGCCGTCGTCGGATGCCTTGTGCTGCTGACCGGGGTCGCGGCCCGCGCCCCGGCTTTGGGAATCATCGGGTTCACCATCATGGGCGCCGGGGCATACCTGGCAACGATGCGAGTCGCTTCCTTGCGGATCCGACGGCGCCCGAGCTCCTCCCCGTCCATGGGACCCGCAGAGCTGGGGTAGGTGGCACAGCCGGCCTGTTGCCGTGAAGTGCAGGGCGCGCGGATGCTGGGCAAGCCAGCTACGGCCTCGAAGTAGCCCGCAGGACTTCCGGCCCTAACAGCCGAGAGCGAGCGGACGGAAACTAAACGTGCAACGGCCGGGAACTGGCTGGAGATAATCTCAGGGAAGATCGGACATGCCATGAAAGTACCAATAGTTGTAGGTGTCAACGATTCCGGTGCGAACGAGGCCGCTGTGGCCTGGGCGATGCACCGGGCCGCGGCAATGAAGTTGCCCGTAGACCTCGTGCACGCGGTGGATGACCGGTGGATGTCGGAATCCTTTGCTTACAACGAGATGGCCAAGAAGGCTGCGAAAGAGCTTTTGGGCAAGGCAAAAGCCCACGCGGCCGGAGCGGAACCCAGCGTTGATGTCCGAACACTATTGATCTCGGGTAGCGCCGGGTATGCCCTCCGCAAGCGGTCCAAGAAGGCGGCGCTCGTGGTCATCGGTTCTGGCACGCATGTCAGGCCCGGAGGTCGGCTAACTGACCGGGCGCTGCAGATCGCTGCGGTAGCGCTGTGCCCGGTGGCCGTCGTCGGAGAGGACGGTTTGAGCAACCGCCAAGGGGTTCTCGTCGGGGTGGATGGTTCGGAGGAGTCGACGCAAGCGGTGGCATTCGCGGCCGCGGAAGCAGACCGTGAAGGGCAGGAGTTGACGGTGCTGCACGCCTTCCGCGCGTTTCGCCCCTGGGTGCTATTGGCGCGGTCGGAGGGCAACCCGGCCGAGAAGATGCTGGAAGAAGAACGGGTCACACTTTCGGAAGCGGTGGCCGGTTTGGCAGAAGATTATCCTGACCTTGTGGTTCATCAACTCCTGGAGATTGACAAGCATCCGGCGGCTGCCTTGGTTGAAGCTGCGTCGAATTCACAGTTGCTGGTGCTTGGCAGTCGAGGGCGAGGAAGTTTCAAACGCCTCCTATTGGGCTCGACTGCCCACGCAGTTCTTTCGCAGTTGTCGTGTCCAACCATCATTACCCGGGTACGCGGGGCCAAGAACACCAAGTAGGAGTTCTGTCCTGGGGATAGGGCAGACGTACGATGCCTGATGACGCCGGTGGACCCCGATTCTTCTTAAAACGCCACTCCACGAAGTTCAAGTCGCTGCTCGCTGATCTAGGTGCCGGCGGTTCGCTGTGTGTAGTGTTTGTCCCTGCCGGGATGGCGTACTCGCTTGCCGAAGCCGATCCGCACCGGATACCTCGCGGGGATAGCTCTGGTCATCGCCGTGAACCAGCTTCCAGGCCTTCTGGGACTTGAGCACCTAAGTGCGGCCAGCGGGCTCTGGGGGCAGCTGGCGACCGCCTTGATTCACGTGGGACAAGGGGACACGAACCTTGCAGCGGCTTTGATCAGTGCGTTCGTGCTGGTCCTGCTTGTCGTGACATCCCGGTCTTCAGCCCGATGGCGCATGCTCGGGGTGCTCGGTGCCGCCGCCGGGTCCATCCTGGCAGGCCCGGCACTATCCGACGCTGGAGGGCGCCGTCGACGGCTGGCGCCAGGACCCGAAATCAGGCTAGGTGCAGGTGGCGGCCTGTCACCACAGCTGCGTGGATCCGGACGAAGTCATTCCTTACCCCGCCGGCCCAGGGCTCTTTCATGACCTGTCCCCAAAGGTAGGTCAATAGCTCCGGTTCCTCCACATGCGAAGAAGGACCGCTGACCAGGACCGACCACCCTTCGCTTCGGTCGAACCGTGCCTCATCGATTTCAAACGATGAATTGAGGCGAGGTACTGCGTCGCCGATGGTCCCGGCAGCAGAGGTGCGGAAATATATCGCCCTGTTGTGGACGAGGTAGCTGACGGGGAGGATCATCACCCTGTTCTTGTAGTTGAAGCCGAAGCGCCCCGTGTCCCGTGAGCACAGCAGCTCCCAGCACCGTTCCTCGCTGAGCTCCTCGGTGACATGACGGGCACCGTCAATGCGGCCGGGTTCCATGTTGGAAAGGGGCATTTGTTTCTCCTCGGACAGATTCCGTGGGTCAGGATATTGAGTGTATGGAGGTGATCTCTCCTGCCGTCCTTGGCGTTCAACCCTTTTCCGGAGCATGGACAACAAGGACCGGGCAGTGGGCGTGCGCAACGCAGGCTGAACTCACTGATCCGAGTAGCAGGCCTCCAAATCCTCCGTGGCCACGTCTACCGAGGACGATCATGTCCGCTTCCCGGCTAGCCTCAATGAGGGATTCCCGGGCGTGACCGCGGACGACACGCGAAACCACATTCTCGGGCAGCTCCGGACCGAACGCCTTTTCCAAGGAATCCCTGAGGACCTGTTCGGCGCTTTCCTCGAAGTCATCGATGCCCATGGCCACGTAGCCGCCATAGACCTGAGGGAACTCCCAGTATGCACTGGCTGTGACTTGCGCTCCCATTGGCACCGCCAGGCTCTGGGCTTGCCTCAGTGCTTCGATGGAGGCTTCCGATCCATCAACACCAACAACGATCCTGGCTGTAGTTTCCTCGGTCATGATTTTCCTCCTCCGATAAGCGTGATTCAGTACTCCGCTAGCGTGTACGGTCGCCGACCCCGGGCTGTAGGGCCGAAGGTCACTGTCCTGCGCCCGGACGAGGCATAGTCCGGCCGATCGGCCGGACTGTGTGTCCTACTCTCGCGTTATCGGGATCCTCTGAGCGGATGAGGGCTGGACCTTCTCCGGAATCGGAACTCGCACCTCAAGGACGCCGTCCTTGTATGAAGCGGAGACGTCCTCCCGTTGGACGGTGTCGGGCAGAGGCAGCCTGCGCACAAAGGAGCCGTAACGGAATTCCGATCGGTAGCTGCCCTTGTCCTTACGTTCCTTGCTCTCCTGCCGTTCAGCCCTTATTTCAAGGAACCCGTTCCCAAGCGTGATTTCAACATCTTTCTCCGGATCGATCCCCGGCAGTTCGGCGCGAACGACCAGGGTAGTGCCTTCAACCAATTGTTCGACCCGAATCCCGGATGCCGCCACATCACCTTCGAAGAGCCGTTCGATCATCTCGATGGGTGAGCGACGGTTATCGAACCACCTGATTAAGTCGGTCATAGCTGCCTCCTTGTCTTGATCCGGTCAGGCCTGAACCGGCCTGACCCTCCCAGAATGCGAATCACGGAGAATAGATCCCAGAGGCTTTGGTCCTCTCCGTCCACTTCCGGATTTGTCTTGCGGCCAGTTAGGAGCCGGGGCGGCCGGATCAGCGGTCAGGAATCCCGTGGGGGCCACCATCGGGATGGTGGGCTGATCACGAACCTGCGGCCGCTCATTTCCGCCGGCGTTACCCGGATCAGGTGGTCTTTGGCGCCGGGCTCCCAGGGTGAGAGTTCCATTGCGGCAAATGCCTGCAGTTCTTCGTCGACCGAGACGATTTCTGCATGTCCCTTGACGATTACACTCCATGCAATTGTGCCGTAGATGTTGAAACCATCGGCTTCTAGCGCGATCGTTTGGCCGGCCAGGACTGCATCCAGTTTGGTACCGGGTCCTGTCCGAAAGATTACTGTCCCCTCGTCAGGCATGTAGTTGATAGGGAAGATCTCCGGGCTGTCGCCGCTGACGACCGCAACCCTGCCGACGGAGGAAGAACGAAGGTACTTCCAGCACTCATGAACACTGAGCTCTTCGGTGTCCGGCCTCGACTCTGAATTCTCCATGAAGCTGAGCCTACCGAGCTGGGGCAGGCGGTAGTAGAGGAACAACGGGTGACATCAAGAAGAGGGTGAAAGCTAGGCCGTCACCTTGCGTCGCCTGCGAGCCGGACGGGCAAAACGCCCGGGCACAACCGCGACAACCGGCGCGCTGAAGCGGGCGGCGCGGCGGGAGATGTGGTGGGTATCCGGGCGACGGCGGACGGGCGTCGGCACGCCCGGCAACTGCTGCGCGGCCCGGGCGAAGAACCACTGCTTGGCGAATTCGACCATCACCATGTAGATAACGATCATTCCCAGTAGTGACAGGAAGAACGGCACGGGCAATGGATCGAAGCCCAGCAGGCCCGCCATTGGAGACAGCGGCAGGAAGATCCCCGCGGCCACCACGCCCAAGGATGCACTCAACAGGCCAAGCGATGGACGGCTGCGCAGGAACGGGACCCGCCTGGTCCTGATGGCGAAAATAATGAGGGTCTGGGTCGCGATGGATTCGATGAACCAGCCCGCCCGGAATTCTCCCGGGACGGCATTGAAGACCAACAGCATGAGGGCGAAGGTCGCAAAGTCGAAGATTGAGCTGATCGGCCCGAAGAGGAACATGAAGCGCCGGATGAAGGCAATGTTCCAGTGCGACGGTGCCAGCAGTTGTTCCTTGTCCACGCGGTCGCCCGGGATGGCCAGTTGACCGCTGTCATAGAGCAGGTTGTTGAGCAGGATCTGCCCCGGCAGCATCGGCAGGAAGCTCAGCACCACCGACGCCGTGGCCGCGCTGAACATATTGCCGAAGTTGCTGGACGTGCCCATCAGCACGTACTTGATGGTGTTCGCGAAGATCCTCCGGCCCTCCATCACGCCCTCGGCCAGGACGCCCAGGTCCTTGTCCATCAGCACCACGTCGGCGGCGTCTTTGGCGACGTCGGTGGCGCTGTCAACGGAGATCCCGATGTCGGCCTTGTGGAGGGCCAGGGCGTCGTTGACGCCGTCGCCCATGAAGCCCACTGCCCCGCCGCTTCGGCGCAGCAGGGTGATGATGCGGGCTTTCTGCTCGGGCGAGACGCGGGCGAAGATGGTCGCTTCCCGGGCGATGGAGGCCAGCTCGGTATCGGACAGGGCATCTACGTCCGCGCCGGTAAGGGTTCCGCCGGAGACTACACCGAGTTCGGAGCACACCTTTTCGGCGACTTTGGCGTTGTCCCCGGTGGCGATCTTCACGGAGATGCCCAGCGTGGCCAGCTGGTCCAGGGACGCTTTCGCGTTTGCCTTGGGCCGGTCGAGGAAAACAAGGAAGCCGGCCAGGACGAGGTCCCGTTCGTCATCGGGACTGATGCGACTCAGCCCCGACGCTGGGCGGGTGGCCACCGCCACGACCCGCGATCCGGCATCGAACTGTTCGTCCAGCATGGCCTGCACGTCGGGCGAAGTCGGCCCGCAGAGGGCGAGGACATCCTCGGGGGCGCCCTTGGTGACCAGGCGTGCCGGGCCGCCGGCATCCCGCACCAGCACGCTGGTGCGCCGGCGTTGGTGGTCGAAGTCGATCAGGTCGACGCGCTCGAAGCGGGCAGGATCAAAGACTGCCGCACCCGCACTTTCCCACAATGCGGCATCGAGCGGGTTCTGCCCGGCCGTGGATTGCTTGGCCTCGACGTAGTCGGTTTCGGTGGCCAGCAGACCCAAGGTGAGGAGTTCGACGTCGGACACTTCCGGGGAGGCGGGCAGCGCGCCGGTGAAACTGATGCGCCCCTCGGTGAGGGTGCCGGTCTTGTCGGTGACCAGGATGTCCATGTCGCCCAGGTCCTCGATGCAGACCAGCCGTTTGACCAGGACTTTCCGCCGGGCCAGCTGGCGGGTGCCGGTAGCGAGGCTCGTGCTTACGACGGCGGGCAGCAGCTGCGGCGTGATGCCGACGGCGATTGCCAGGGAGAACAACAGCGACTCGATCAGCGGGCGGTGCAGCAGCAGGTTCGCGATGAAGATCAGCGTGGTGAGCCCGATAGCCACCTGCAAAAGCAGGAACGAGAACCGCTTCAGCCCGAGCTGGAATTCGGTCTGGGGCTGCCGTTCTCCGAGGCCCAGCGCGATCCGGCCGAATTCGGCGCGGCCGCCGGTGGCCACCACCACGCCGGTGCAGCCTCCGGACTGGATGACGGTTCCCATGAAGGCGCAGGATGCGAGATCGCCCAGCGCCAAGCCCGGCGCCACGGGGGCCGGATCTTTGCCGGCTGGCAGGGACTCTCCCGTCAGGATGCTTTCGTCGCAGAGGAGGTTCTTGGTGCTCAGGAGGCGGATGTCGGCGGGGATGATGGCGCCCAGACTCAGGTGTACGACGTCGCCAGGCACCAAGGCGGTCACGTCCACGTCCTGTGTGGTCCCGTCGCGGAGCACGACGGCGCGGTGGGTCACCCGGGAGTGCAGGGCTTCAGAGGCCCGTTCGGCGCGGAATTCGTTGGTGAAGCCCAAACCCACGCTGACCAGCAGGATCACGCCGATCACGATCGAATTCGTCGCATCGCCCAGGAAGAGGGACAACCCGGCCGTGATGATCAGCAAAATCAGGATGGGGCTGGCGAACTGCCGCCCCAACACCGCCCATCCATTGGCCCGGTGCGTCCGGACAGCGTTCGGGCCGTGTTCTGCAAGGCGTTCCGCAGCTTCTTTGTTTGTTAGCCCTTCCGGGCTGGAGCCCAGATGTTCGAGGACATCGTCCGGATGAAGGCACGCGGCGTCTGTGATCGGCAGCCGTGTGGAGTGCCGCTCCTGGACAGTGAGATCTGACATGCCGTATCCGTTCGAATGCAAGCCTGAGGGAGTCGCCCTTGGGATAAGGGTACGGCTTGGGGCTGGTTGTTTGTGATGTGCGGAAGAATGGCGTGGCCGGGGTCGGTCGAGGCTGCCGTCGGTGACCGGCAGCCTCGACGGAAAGGGCTAGCGCCTCATGGTCTGCGTTGCTCCTTGGTCATCAATCCGGACCAGATTGGGACCCTGAATCGTGTACAGCAGGCCGTCTTCGTCGGCAGTGATGTGCGGGCCGCTGTACCAGCCACCGTTGATGTCGGCTACGACCACCGAGACGGCGAACGTCTTCGGATCGACGCGGAAGACCGTGGTGTCGGAAACGCCGTAGACGATGCCCCGGCTGACAGTCAAGGCGCCGAAGTCCGTGCATACGGTGCTCAGGTCGCCCTTGTGGACCACTTGTCGGGTTTCCAGATCGACGACGAACAGGCCCGCGGCCTTGCGGGACATGCCGTAAAGGTACTTGCCCTGGATGGCCAGGGCGGCGATACCGGCACTCTGTCCGGGGTCCAGGCGCCATAGTTCCTGGTTGACCACCGGGTCCCAGGCCACCACGGTGCTGCGGGGACCGTCAGGGTAGATGTTGTCGCCGCCCAGGTAGGCAATGCCGTCCTTCGTTGCGACGGCGCGGACCATCTGGAGGTTGTCGATGGGGTTGACTTTGGTGAGGACCTGGCTGGTGACCGGGTTGTAGGCCGCGAAGCAGCCGCCGCCGGTGGTGTCGTTCTGGACGCCTGCAATGACCAGCCCGTTGACGGGATCCCAGCACACGTCGAGGGGGCGGTTCTGTCCTGCGGGCAGCGCGGCGACCTGGTGGGGGAGTTGGCCGCTGTTGGTGTCGTAGGCGCAGATGCCCTGGGAGTTGTACTGCCCGGTGTAGAGGATTCCGCCCACGATGACGGCGTCCTTGGCCTCGCCCGTGGCCCGGAGGTAGGACACCTGCCCCGAAGCGAGCTGGTGGCGCGCGATGGTTCCGGTGCCGCCGACATAGACCTCCCCGGCACCTGCTGCCAGTCCCATGCAAAGCTGTGGCCCGCCCGGGGCCCCGGCTTGAGTGAGGTCGTGCTTGACGGCGGTCCTCGTCGGCGGGTCAATCTCGATGACGTCGTAGGAGGATACGGTGACCGCCTTGTTGCCGTAGACGTCCAGGCCCCACATGGCACCCACATCCTCCGTGAGGATCTGCGTGATCCTTTTGGTGGTCAGGTTGAAGGCCCAGACGCTGGGTTCTTTGACGAAGAACACCTGGTTCCCGAGCTGCCGGAACATGACCCCGGTCTTCGGGATGATGGTGTACTTCGAGTAGTCGGCCAGATTTATCAACACGGACTTCCCGGGTCCCTTCACGCCGACCCCGAGCTGGCCGTCGAGCACGCTCAGTGACGTGACGGACACACCCGTGGCAACTTCGGCCGGGAGGACATTGGTGAATGACTTGGTGACTCGGTCGAACGCAAACAGGCGGCCGGGGCTTGAGCCGTTGCCCCCGCCGAGCGTGCTGCCCGTGCCGAAGTATACGGTGCTGGCAGTGGCCGCGACGGCCTGGGCGATCGTGGCTCCGGGGTCGGGCACGCCCCAGCTGGTGGTGGCATTTGTGGCGGGATCGTACTCCCAAAGAGAAGGGGCATTGGTGGTCTCGCCACCGCCGGCAGCGTAGACCTTGCCGTCCGGGGCGACGGCGAGCGCCCGGATGTCGCGGTCACCGGTTTCGCCGACTCCCGCCGCCGGTTGCTTGGGCGTGCTCAGGTCCCAGCGGTAGATGTTCGGTTTGCCATCGATCCCGTTGCGGAGCACGCCGGCGTAGAGGTAGCGGCCGCTTGCGTCTGCCGCAAGTGCCTGGATGCTGTATCCGGAGCCGAGGTCGGTGCGCGAGGTAATGGTGCCCGTCGGGAGGTGAAAGCCGATGACCCGGGGCGGGTTCAGGTTGCGGGAGCCGATGTAGACGGTGTCCCCGACGAGTAACGAGCTCATGAGCGAGAACTGGACTACCGCGGGGCCGAGATCGGTGATGATGGGGCCGCCCGCGCCCTGTTGGCTGGGGGCGGCCTCGGCGATGCCTTGTGACATGGATGCCAATGCTACGGCGAGGCCCCCGACGCCCCCGGCTTGTAGCAATTGACGGCGGTTGATTGAAAAATTGGACATGGAAGGTCTCCTCGTTGAGTATCCCCGGCGGGGTTGATCCAGGTGTGGTGGGTGGTAGCGTCGTCTGCGCCCTTGTGTCGTTCGGGGACCCTAGTTCCTCGGGTGGTCGTCAATCCGAACGAGGTTGCGGCCACGCAGGGTGTACAGGTAGCCATCTTCATCGTTGGTGATGTGTGATCCGCTGTACCAGCCGCCTTTGGTGTCCGCGAGCACGGTGGCCACTTCGAACGTCTTGGGGTCGAAGCGGAACACGGTGGTGTCCGAAACGCCGTAGACCACGCTGCGGTTGGCCACCAATGCACCGAACCCATACGACAGGGAGCTGATGTCTGCCTGGTGCACCAGTTTGCGCTTGGGGATGTCAATGACGAAGATGCCGCCCTTGCGGGTCAGCCCGCAGAGATTCCGTCCCTGGACCGCGAGCGCGGACATGCCCGCCCCCATCTGCGGTTCGATCCTCCAGAGCTCCTTGCCGGCAACAGGGTCGAAGGCGACGATTGTACCGGGACCGTCCAGTGTGGGGAGGCCGCCGCCGAGGTAGGCCACGCCGTCGCGGGTGGCTACGGCGCGCAAGAGTTGACGGTTGTCGATCGGGTTGAGGAAGCACTGCTTCGCCCCGGTTCTTGGATCGTAGGTCCAGAATGAGCCGCCGCCCTCGGTGTCGGACTGCGCAGCGACCAGCACGAGTTTGTTGTCTTCGTCCCAGCAGACATCCAGCGGCCGGTTCTGCGCCGCGGGAAAGCTGGCTGCCTGGTGGATCGGCCGGCTACTGCGCGGATCGTACGTCCAAATGCCCTGCGAGCTGTACTGGCCTGTGAAGAGGACATCGGCCACCATCACGGCGTCCTTGGCTTCGCCCGGGGCCTGCAGGTTGACCGTTTGGCCGGTGGCGAGCGAGTGACGGGCGATCACGCCGTTGCCGCCGGCGTGGACGAATCCCGAGCCCGCCGCAATGCCCATGACAGTCTGGGGCGTGGCGGACGCGCCGGCTTCTCCAAGGTCGGTGACTGCCATGCCGCCTGTGCCGGGGTCGATCTCGGCGACGAAACCGTAACCCGAGGTGGCGAGGATCTTGTTGTTTGCGGCGTCCACGCCCCAGATTTCGCCGAGCGACGGGCCGTTGAGCGTCAGCTGCGAGATCGAGTTCGACGTCACCGAGTAAACGCACACGCCCGACTCGTTGGCGAAGTACACCTGGTCGCCGATGCTCGTGAAGCTCTTGGCGGTCTTACCGATGGACGTCGCCACAGAATAGGAGGCGAGGTTGTCCAGCCTCATGAGGGCAACCTTCGACTGTTGGGCCGAAGCGGCAGAACTTACCAGTAGTTTGTCTCCGAAGATGGCCAGTTCCCGGATGCTGGGATCCGCCAACATCTCCGATGGGGTGATCGGTGTGAAGGTTCGGGTGGCGCGGTTGTAAGCGTAGAGGCACGCCCTGCCTGCACTTCCGCCGCCACCGAGGGTGCTGCCGGCGCCGAAGAAGACTGTGGTGTCGGTTGCGGCAACCGCACGCGCAAGCGTAACCCCGGGATCGGGGATTCCCAGGTTGTTGACCTGGCCGGTCGCAGGATCGTACTCCCACAGTGCCGGCTTTGTAGCACTCCCGCCGCCCACCGCGTACAGGCGACCGTTCGGTGCGACGCTGAGGTCGCGCACGTCGCGGTCACCGATCCGGCCGATCGGCGTGGCCGGCGTGGACAGGGCGGTCAGGTCCCAGCGGTAAAGGTTCGGAAGGGTACCAACAGCATCTTGAAGGACACCGGCGTACAGGTAGCGGCCCGTGGAATCCGCCGCCAATGCCTGGATGCTGTAACCCGTCGCGAGCTCGGTCTGTCCTATCACCTTCCGCGTCGGCACATGGAACGCGACGATGCGGACAGGATCGAGGTTGCGGGAACCGATGTAGACGGTATCGCCGACGAGAACTGAACTCATCAACGAGAACTGAACCACCGCCGGCCCCAGGTCCAGGACTTCGGTGGTGCTGTGCCCGCCAGGCTGAGCGGACGATTCTGCAGATGCTGCCGGACCCGTCACTGACAGGCCGAGTGCGGCCGCCAGGCCGGCCGCACCGCCCGCCTGCAAGATGGCTCGCCTGCCGATGGGGGAATTCTTCATGGAACTTCCTTTGTTCTGAAGGGGAGATGAAGGCTATTGCAAGGTGTCGCCGTCGGGCCTCTTGACCGCGAACGTGCCCTGGCGGCCACGGAAGTGCCGCGGTTAGGCGGTGAAGGCCAGGTCATCGAGATGGACGGGGAAGCGCAGTGGCTCATCCCGGGCGACACGGTGGGCCTCGGCCACCGCGGTGGCGGCCAGACGCTCCAGCTCATTGCCGAGCGATCCCGCAAGATGCGGGGTCAGCAGGACGTTCGGATTGGCGTAGAAGCCCGAGTCCGGCGGCAGGACCCAGGGGGTGGTGACGTCCAGAACAGCGAACAGTTCGTGCCGTTCCAGGCGCACGAGGAGTGCCTCCTGGTCAACCAACTCTCCGCGGGCGGTATTGATGAACGTAGACCCTGTCCGAAGCCGCGCGATCAACCCTGCATTGATCAGGTTTCGAGTGGACGGAAGCGACGGTGCATGCAGGGACACGACGTCGCTGCTTTCCATGAGTTTCTCCATGCTCACCAGCTGCACGCCGAGAGCCGCTGCATCCTCGGGGCTCAAGTACGGGTCGGCCACCATGATGTCGAGTTCGTAGAGCGCGAGCAGCCGGATCACGTGCCTGCCGATCTTGGACGCACCGATGATGCCCACTCGTTTGCCGTAGTTGCCCATGTCCGGGAACAGCCGCTCCGGATCGATGGCCGACTTTCCGGTGTGTAGCGTCCGTGCAATTTGCAGAACCCTCTTGTTGGCCAGCAGGATCATGGCCACCGTGTACTCGGCTACCGGGATGGCGTTGGCGTCCGCGGCGGTGCTGACCTGGATGCCCCGTGCCCAGCACTCGGCGCCTATATGGTGCTTGACGGACCCGCCGGCATGCAGGATATGGCGCAGCCGCGGAGCCGAATCGAGGACGGCGGCGTCCACGGTGGGGCAGCCCCATCCGGTGATGAGGATGTCTGTTTCGGCGAGCAATCCCAGCGAGCGGGACGATGTGAAGTCCTCCATGGATTCCGGGCTCAGGAGCCGCAGGCCGGGTTCCAGGGAGTTCAGGCGCCGCTGCGGGAAGATCCTGGCGGCGACGTCGGCGCCCATGGCAAGCGCGACATTGGGGCTTTCCGTGCTCATTTGACGGCTCCCGCAGTCAGCCCGGACTTCCAGAAGCGTTGCAGAAGAACGAACGCCACCAGCAGCGGGATCACCGAAAGCAGCGAACCTGTGATCACCATGGGCACGAATTCGGGCTGCGGAACCGCGTAGCCCTGCCAGATCGAGATGCCCACGCTGACCGGCAGGAGGCGCGGATCCTGCAGCATGACCAGGGGAAGCATGTAGTTGTTCCATACTCCGACGAACTGGAAAAGGGCGATGGTGACGTAGCCCGGCATCATCATGGGCAGGCCCAGGGAGAAGAAAGACCGAATGGGTCCGGCGCCGTCCATCCGGGCTGCCTCCAGGGTCTCCATCGGGACGTAGGAGGCGGCATAGACGCGCGCAAGATAGACGCCGAAGGGGTTGCACAGGACAGGGACCAGGATTGCCCAGACGGTGTTGGTCATGCCCACCAACGATGCCAGCAGATACATGGGCAGCACCGTCGCGGTGTTGGGGACCAAAACCCCCACCAAGACGAATCCGAACAGCGAGTTCTTGCCCCGGAACTGGAACTTGTCAAAAGCGTAACCGGCCATGACGGAGATGAGGCCGCCGAAGACTGCGCCGAAGCCGGCGTAGAGGACCGAGTTGCCCATCCAGCGGAAGAAGATTCCTCCGTCCTTGGCGGCCACAGCTGCGATATTTTCGAAGAGTGCGAAGCTCCCGAAGGAATACGCGCTGGTGCCGTAGAGATCAGCGGCATTCTTGGTGGACGCAAAGAGGAGCCAGAGGACTGGAACGACCATGTAGGCGGATCCCAGGATCAGCAGCCCGTTGACGGTGAGCTTGCTGGGGAAACCGCCTTGGCGTGCTGAGGGTTTCTCGTGCGGCGTCCGTTTCGTCGCAGTCGTTCTAGGGCGGGTCAGGGTATCGGTGCTCATGCTTTGTTCATCCTGGAGTTGAAGCGGGTGACGACCAGGGACAGGAGTGCTGCCAGCGCGGCAATGATGATCGATGCGGCCGCGGCCTGATTGAGGTTGTGCCTGATGAACGCCGCGTCATAGGCCCAGAGGTTCGGCACCCAGGTGCTGGTGATGGACGGGGTGGCCTTTGCGATGATGGAAGGCTCGGTAAACAGCTGCAACGTGCCAATGATGGTGAACAGCATGATCACGCTCAGCGCGGGCAAGACGAGGGGGAACTTGATGCTCAGGGCCATCCGGACCCCTCCGGCGCCATCAACCCGGGCTGCCTCCAGGATTTCCCGGGGAACGGCTTGCAGCGCGGTGAACAAAATGATGACGTTGTAGCCGGTCCATTCCCAAACGCCGATGTTGACGATTGCTGGAAGGACCATGTGCGCATCCAGGAAGTTGATCTGAAGGCCGCCGCCCTGGAGCACCTGCACCAGCGGGCTGATGCCCGGAGTGTAGAGGTAGGCCCAAATCAGGGCAGCGATGACGCCGGGCACGGCGTGCGGAAGGAAGACGATCAGCTGGAACAGCTTGCGCGCCCGGGCGACCGTCGCATCCAGGAGGAGCGCAAAGATCACCGCGCCGCCCACCATGCAGGGAATGTAGATCAGGCAATACAAAGCAAGCCGGGCGATACCGCTCACGAACGATTCCGACTGAAAGACCTGCACGAAGTTTTCGAGTCCGACGAACACGGTCTTGGCTTCGCCGAAACCGAGGCCCGACTTCTGCTGTGCATAGAAGCTCAGCACGATCGAGTAGATAACCGGTGCGACCATGGCCAGGGCGAAGACGGCAAAGAAGGGGACCAGGAAGAGGGCCGCGGTCCTGCCGCCTGTTCCTGAGGCTGCCGTGCGCCTGCGGCGGGGAACATTGATGAGGGCCTGAAAGGCCATGAGGATCTCCTAACTGCCTGGACTGCCTCGGAGTGGGGAGCCCAGTGGGGATATTGCTATTTGACGGACAGGCCGGTCTGCTTAAGCCCGGCCACCGTGGCCGTCTGGGCCGTGTTTACTGCTTCCTGAACTGTGCCCCCTGTGCCGAGCTTGCCGTAGGCGTCTTTGAGGGCCGTGTTGGTGATGTCCCAGTTGGGGCCCCATTGCCAGCCCGCGCTGACTGTTGCGTACGCCTTGTTGAACACGGCGTAGATATCGTTGCCGAAGTAGCTGGCGTCATAGGCGTTCTGCGCCACCGGGGTCAATCCGGGATAAGCCAGAAACGCCGACCCCGTGTTTCCGCGCGCTTTGATGGCTTCCGGGCTTGTAGCGAGGAATTCGATGAACTTGGCAGCGGCTGCGGGGTTCTTGCTGCTCTTGGTGACGTTGAAGCTGGATCCGCCGTAAAAGGCGCTCGCCGGGGTGCCCCAGTTCGGCAGTTCCGCAGCGATCCATTGTCCCTTCTGCCCGCTCGCTTCGGTGCGCTTCTGGATGCCCGTGGCGCTCCAGTTGGCGCCCAGGACACCGACGACCGTGCCGTTCGCCAGGTCAAGGCTCCACTCGTCGCTGAAGGCCTGCTGCACCTTGACGATCTTGTTGTCGATCAGCTTCTGCCAGTAGTCGGCCACCTTCCTGGTCGCGTCATCGTTCACGCCGATCTGCCAACTGTCGCCCGAGGTGCCGAACCATTTGGCCCCGGCTTGCCAGGCCAGTCCGGCGGTGGCCGCCACCTGGTTGGGGTTGAAGCTTGCCAGGTAAGCGTTGGGTGCGACTGATTTGAGCTTCCGTCCCGCCTCTTCGAATTCCTGCCAGGTCTTGGGGATCCCGACGCCGGCCTTGGCCAGCATGTCCTTGCGGTAGTACATGACCATTGGAGCCGCGTCGTAGGGCAAACCATATGTTTTGCCTGCGAACTGGACCATGCCCTTGATTTCGTTGGCGAGCTTGTCCACGGTGGCCGATTTGTCGATCAGTCCGTCCAATGGCTGCACCTGGCCGTTGCTGACGAACTGGGGCAGCTGCGGGTACTCGATCGTTGCCACGTCAGGGCCGTTTCCTGCCGTGATCGCGGTGGACAGCTTGGCGTAACCGCCGTTGTCGCCGTTGGGGATGGTCTCGAAATTGACCTTGATTTTGGATTGGCCGGCGTTGAACGCGGCTGCGACTTTGTCCATTCCTGCCAGTGATGACCAGAAGGTGATGGTGCCCGAGGGGTCCTCCGCCGGGGTGGGGGCTGCGGAGGGGGTGGGTCCCGTTCCGCACGCTGCCAGCAGCATTGCGCTGCTGGCTACGCTGGCCACCCCGATGAGTAGTTTGCGACGCTGCATGGTTCTCCCTTGAATCTACGATGCGAAGGTGGAATGTGGTCGTTGCCACATGGTGTATTCCAATGAAACACGCAGAGTTGAACAGATCCAATAAAGTGAACAGTAGTGAACATCACGGACCAAGGACCGGGGTCGAGGGACCACTGCAGCCACCGGACCGGGCCGCCCGCCGCTCGGCAGCACCCGGTAAACGTCCCGGCCTGGTGGGCCTAGACGGCCGTCGAACCCCGGATGACCAGGGTGGGCGACAAACTGACCCGCTGAAGCGCCAAGCGCGAACCGCGACGGGGCCCTAGACGGTTCAGGCACATTTGCACTGCGTGGTATCCGACGTCGAACTTGGGCGGAGCTATCGCACTCAAGGGTACGGTCCCAAACGAGGCGATTTCATCGTCATAGGCCACCACGGCGAGATCTGCCGGAATGCGGAGTCCCCGTGCTTCGCACAAGTCGACAAACATGAGAGCATCTTCGTCGTTGTGGACGATGCCGGCCGTTGCCCCGGCGGTCCTGAACCCATCCACGATGCTGTCCACCTCCTGCCGGAGTGCTTCAGGGTCGCTGGTGTCAGTCATGATGGTCCACGTCATGGCCGGATCGTGCGACATCCCGGCCTTCTGAAGGGCGGAGCGGTAGCCTTCGAGGAGGCGTGATGCAGTGGGGCTGCTTTCGCGCACGCACAGCGCTATTTTTCGATGGCCGAGTCCCAGCAGATGGTTGACGGCGATCTCCGCCCCCCGTACGTGGTCGCTCCTCACCGACTCGAGGCTGCCGTCATCCATGACGTCGTCGATGGAGCGCTCGACGACGATGACAGGCACTTCAGCGGATGCCAGAAGGTCCAAGGTAGGCGTGTTTGCCAGAGTTTCTCCGCTGGGCGTCACCAGCAGTCCATCGACGCCGCTTTTGAGCAACCGTTGAATTTGCCGCTGCTCTTCGGCGGGCGAATAGTTCGAGACTCCGAGGACCAACCTGACGCCCAGCTCCTGCGCTGCAGTCTCGGCACCCCGGATGATCCCGGGAAAATAGTATCTGGCCGTTGGCACGATCATGCCGACGGTGGCGAGTGGGTGCTGCCTGGCGGGCGGTCGTGTCCCGCTTCCGGCCAAGGTGGGAGGTCCTGGTTCGCCGGCCGGTCCGCCGGAATTTCCGTGAAGCTGCACCGCAGGACCCCGGGGAGGGCCCATAACTGCAACGGCCCCGCCATGGACACGCTGAAGCAGTCCCTGGCCGTCGAGGAAGGCCAGATCGCGCCGCACCGTCATGCCGGAGATCCCCATTCGCCGTGCAAACTCGGCCGCATTCACTGACCCTCGAAGCGCCAGTTCGCGAAGAATCTGGTTCTTCCTGTCCTCGGTCAACACCCGGGCAGCCTCCATGATGTTTAGTTTTGTGCGATCTGTTCACTATGAACTACATCTGAGATTTTGTGAAGAGTCAAGGCATCCGGGCGCACCTCACCCCGGCACCGGCGTTCTGGATGAACCTGGCCGAGGGGTCCGCTGAGTCACTGCTGGTAAGCGCATTCCCGGTAGGGTGGAGCATATGACTCCTCTCATGACGGAAGCAAGACTCAACCCGGGCATCTGTTCTGTGACCCTCCGAGCCCTCGGCATTGTCGAGGTCGTGCGCACGGCCGCAGCTGCCGGGCTGGCTGGAATCGAGTGGGGTTCCGACGTCCATGTCCAGGATGCCGCCTCCGCGGAGCATGCCCGGATTGCCACGGAGGCCGCCGGGCTCAAGGTCCTTTCCCTCGGGTCCTATTACCGCGCCGGATCATTCGGCGATTTCGATGGTGTCCTCGCCCTCGCCGCGGAACTCGGCGCGCCCCGGATCCGGGTGTGGGCCGGTGATGTGGGTTCTGCTGAGGCAAGCGAGGCACAGTGGGACGCCGTGGTCGGGGATATGCAGCGGACCGCAAGGCTCGCCGCCGCTCGGGGAACAGAAGTGGCCCTCGAGTACCACGGGGGCACACTGACGGACACGCCCGAGACCACCCTCGAACTCCTCCGCCGGGTGGACCGGCCCAATGTGGGCACGTACTGGCAGCCGGCTGTCGCGCTGGGCGACGAGGGGGCACTCGAATCGCTGCACCAAGTGATCGAGCATGTGGTGGGCGTCCATTGCTTCTCGTGGTGGCCCGGCGCGGAGCGGCTTCCTTTGGAGGACCGTAAGCATCTGTGGGAAGCCGTGGTTGGCGTCTTGAGGGGCAGCGGCCGGGACATGGACATGATGCTCGAGTTCGTCCAGGCAGACCTCCCCGGAAACGTCGTGCGCGATGCTGGGGTCCTGCTCCGGATCGCTGCGGGGGCCACGACCCCCGGGATCTAGGACAAACTGAAATTGGTGCTCCGTGGTGACACAACGGTGTACTTGGTGGAAACCGCGGGGACCGTCACGCGCAGAAAGGTGTTCAGGATGCGGACACGTCGATCAGGATTTTTCCGACGGAGCCTTGCTCCGCGGCGTCGTGTGCTGCCGCGGTTTCCTCGAGCCGAAAGCGGGTCAGGGGCAGCCCGTGGTCATTGCCGACACGCAGTGCCCCTGCTTTTAGTGCATCGGCGACGGCGGCAACGGCCGCCGTCTTTTGCTGATCGGTAACGGTGTACGTGAGGACGAACTGGTATTGAACGTTCTTGGCCATACTCTCGCGAATGGGGATGGCCAAGGATTCACCGGGTGCAGCAGCATAAATGGAGATGGTCCCTCCGGGCTTCAGCACCTCGAGGTCAGTGCCGATGTTCGCCGGAGCGTTGACATCGACGATAGTGTCAACGCCATTGGGGGCCACCCGTGATACTGCCAACGGAACATTGTCAGTGCGGTAGTTGATCACGTAGTGTGCGCCGGCCTGGCGGGCAAGTTCGCCCTTCCTTTCCCCGCTCACGGTCGTGATGACAGTTGCTCCCGCCCAGCGGGCGAGCTGAATGGCAGCATGCCCGACCGCCCCCGCGCCACCGGTGACAAGCACCACCTGGCCTTCCAAAGATCCGGGGGAGAGCCTGGCCGGCCCGTTTTGGTTCGAGGTCAGCGCACGATGTGCGGTCAACGCCGGAATCCCCAGGGATGCGCCCGTGTCGAAGGATTCCGTGTCCGGAAGTGCAACGGCCTGCGCGGCCGGCACGACCACATACTCCTGGGCTGTGCCCTCGGTGCTGCCCCAGGCAACGTCCCAAAGCCAAACGCGATCTCCGATGGACGGTCCCGTCACGCCCGGTCCGAGCTCGTCGATGACGCCGGCGCCATCTTGGTTGGGCACCTTTGGTGCCTCCAGCTTGCTTCCGGTCCCGCTGCCGGCCCGGGACTTCCAGTCGGTGGGATTGACTCCAGACACCATCACCCGGACTCTGACCTGGCCCGGTCCCGGCGATGTTAGTGGTCTGTCTCGCAGAACCAGCACCGACGACGGACCTGTCCTTGCGTACACGATGGCTTTCACTGTTGCTCCTATTCTTTGGACCTTATAGGGGAAGAGAGTGCGTCGCGAGAACCAGGGGCTTTCCTTCCGCCATTATGGCCGTCACGTTCTCCACGATGACAAGTACATCAACGAGATGCACTTCGGCTGTGCGGCGATATTCAGCGATCAGGCTTGGTTAGTTGTTGGCTGCGGCATAGAGGTTCAGGCTAGCGGAGAACACGATCCAGGAAATGTAGGGCAGCATGAGCAGTCCTGCTGTTGTGTTTATGAGGCCGAATAGGATGACGGTGGCTGTCACGGCCGAAGCCAGCGCGGCGATGAGGAGAAGTGCAAGCCAGAGTGCGGCGTCGCCCCATGCGGGGTACATGCCGAAAAAAGTGGGTGCCCACGCTAGGTTGAGCAGCATTTGGATACCGTACGCTGTCATGGCTCCGCGGGTTTTGGCCGACCGTTGGCGCCAGACCAGCCACGAGGCGACGGCCATCGCCGTGTACAGCACCGTCCAGACCGAAGCGAAAACCCAGCCCGGCGGCGTCCAGGGCGCTTTGTTGGCCGTTGCGTACCAGCCGGAAGCATTGCCAAGGATGGCCATGGACCCCAGCAAAGACACCGTGTACGAGAGAGCGAGGAGTCCCAAGAGCGCCGTGACCTGGCGCGCAAGACCCGTCCGGGGCGTCGTAAGCGGCCCGCTCGTCTGTTGGGATTCGCCCGGCACTTGGTCCACCTTGTTTGATCGTGGGTTGGACTTACAGTCTGACAGGCTGCCGGTTTGACGGGTTCGTCCAGAGAAGCGTGGGAACCTGCCATCTTCTACAACGCGAGGGATGGCCTGCCGCGGGCCGAGCTCGCCGCGGCTGTAACCTATCTCGTCAGCGATGACGCAAGCTTTGTCACGGGGACTGAACTCGTCGTGGACGGCGGATTCCTTGCGCGATGAACCCGTAAGGGCGGCATTATCCGGCAAGACGACCCGTCACGGGCTCAGCAGAGGCGGTGAGGTCGGGCGCTGCGGTCATGGAGGATCTCCTTCAACGGCGAGCAGAAGGGCGCCGACCTCAAGCTGGGGAGTTGAATATTTTGCAAGCGCTTGCGAACTTTCTGATTGGGCGTCTAGGGTTGAACCCGTGGTTATTAGTGTTGAGTCAGTAGCGGAACGCGCCGGAGTGTCGATTTCGACCGTGTCGAGGGCGTTGCGGTCCGTGCCGGGCGTTTCATCGAAAACGCGCAAGCGCGTGCAGGAAGCGGCGGCCGAGTTGGGCTATACGGTGTCCCCGGCCGCGTCACGCCTTGCGACGGGTCGGACCATGACCGTGGCCATCGTTGTGCCTGTGCTAGCCAAGTGGTTCTTCGGCAAGACCATTGGCGCGGCCACTCAGGAGCTCCGGGACGCCGGGTACGACGTTCTCCTCTACGAGCTCGCCACTTCTGGGCAGCGTGAGAGATTCTTCGGATCCCCGCGCCTGCACGGCCGCTCGGACGGGGTCATCATCATGGCCCTGCAGCCCGGCAGGAAAGAACTGGAATCGCTCGCCTCCCAAGGACAAGCGGTGGCCTTGCTCGGCGCTGAAGGGCCCGGTATCGGATCCGTGTCCGTGGACAACCTCGGGGCCGGGCGGGACGCCGTGAGGCATCTGCTGAACCTCGGCCACGAGCGGGTAGCGTTCATCGGCATCCGCGACGAGGAAGGCAGCACCTTGGGCGGGGTGCCGCCCCGGGAGCGGCTCGTCGGCTACCGCGAGGCATTGGTAGAGGCGGGGCTGGCCCATGACGACATCCTTGAACAATTCGATGAGAACAGTGTCGCCGGGGGAGCAGCGGCCATGTCCCGGCTGCTGGTTGCGGCCGGCGCCCCGACCGCGGCTTTCGTCGCCTCCGACGAGATGGCCTTCGGTGCACTTATGGTCCTGCGTCGGGCGGGGCTGGACGTCCCCCGGGATTTCTCGGTGCTTGGCTTCGACAATCACGAACTCTGCGAAGTCGTGGGCCTGACAACCATGGACCACGACGTGGCCGGACAAGGCAAGGACGCTGCCCGGCTCCTCCTGGACACCATGAACGGCGGACACCCCGGGGCCCTCAGCCGGCCTGCGCGGCTTGTGATCCGTGAGAGCACTGCATCCCCGCGGGCCCTACGCAAGACTTCCGTCACTCCGCCGGAGCATCCGGCAACCTTCTGAAAGGAACACCCATGCAATACCGCAAACTCGGCAACAGTGGCATGTACGTCAGCGCGATCGCGCTGGGCAATTGGGCAACCCATGGCGAAACCGTGGACCAGGACGTCGCGACGGCGTGCGTACTCAAGGCCCTGGACCTGGGCATCACCACTTTCGACACGGCCGACGCCTATGCCAACACTAAGGCCGAAACCATGCTCGGGGTCGCCCTGAAGGGTGTGCGCCGCGAAGGCATCGAGATCATGACCAAGGCATTCTTCCCCACCGGCACGGGAAAGAACGACCGGGGCCTGTCCCGCAAGCACGTCATGGAGTCCATCAACGGGTCACTGCGCCGGCTCCAGACCGACTACGTAGACGTCTACCAGGCGCACCGTTACGACTACGAGACCCCGCTGGCCGAAACCATGGGTGCCTTCGCCGACATTGTCCGTGCCGGAAAGGCCCACTACATCGGCGTCTCCGAGTGGACCGTGGAGGAAATCCGGGCCGGCGCCGCGCTGGCGTCCGAGCTGGGCATCCAGCTGGTGTCCAGCCAACCTCAGTACAACATGCTGTGGCGGGTCATCGAGGCCGAAGTGGTTCCAGCCTGCGAAGAACTCGGGATCACACAGGTGTGCTGGTCCCCCCTGGCGCAAGGCGTCCTCACGGGAAAGTACGACGGCGGCCGTTCAGTTCCGTCCGCATCGCGCTTCACCTCCGAGGACGGCGCGCTGAAGACAGAGCACAAGTTCATGCAGCCTCAGGTACTGGAACGAGTGGAGAAACTCAAACCGATCGCCGAAGACCTCGGCGTGCCGCTTGCCACGCTGGCCGTCGCCTGGGTCCTGGCCAACCCCAACGTTTCCGCCGCAATCGTGGGCGCGAGCCGACCCGGGCAACTCGACGACACTGTCAAAGCCGCCGACCTTGTCCTGGACCGGGAGACTCTCGACCGGATCGACGGCGCGCTTGGCGACATCGTGGAGCGGGACCCGGCCAAAGTCGAATCCTTCCCGGAACGCGTCTAACGGCGGCCTGCATGGGCAGGACCTGTTCCAGGCGGAACGCCTTGGACTCGAACCGTCGAGGGGCCTCCAAGGTTGTGGTGACTATGTGCATGAGAGCAGTGCGTGGCGCCCTGGTTGCGGGGAGGACCCGCCCGGCCCAACCTCTCCGGCACTACACTGGGATCACCGGGCCGAGGCAAAATGACCGGCTCTCGAGGGAGGTCCGTGATGGCAGGTCCATTGCTCGAGACCAAACTGCACGTCCCCGGACTACGACGCGCGCTCGTGACGCGTCCCAGGCTCAGCGACCGTCTGAACCGGGCCGACGAGCAAACGCTGATCCTCGTCTCAGCGCCCGCTGGCTTCGGGAAAACAACGGTGCTTACCGAATGGTTGGCAGAACCATCCGCCAATGGACGATCGCTCGCGTGGCTCTCGCTCGACCAGCGGGACAGCGATCCCACGCTGTTCTGGACCTACCTTGTGGCTGCGCTGGACACGGCATCGAACGGTCTCGGCGCAGAAGCACTCGCCACGCTCCGATCCCCGCAATCGAGCACTGAAGACTTCCTGACCACCCTGATCAACGAGTTACAGGGTGGTCAGGACAGGTTTACGTTGGTGCTCGACGATTACCACGTCATCGAGAGTCAGGACGTGCAGGAAGGGTTGGTCTTTCTCGTCGAGAACTTGCCCGCGCAGCTTCAATTGGTTATCGCGAGCCGTGCCGATCCGGCTTTGCCGCTCCCGCGACTCAGGGCACGTGGCAGACTCCTCGAGATCCGTGCGGCCGATCTCCGCTTCACCCTGGAGGAAGCTGCCGCCTACTTCAACGGCGTGATGGGACTGAGGCTCACCGAGCAGGATATCGCTGCCCTCGAAGGCCGGGCCGAGGGCTGGATCGCGGCGCTGCAATTGGCGGCGCTCTCGATGCAGGGAAGGGCGGACGTCGCCAGCTTCATCGCGGGATTCGCAGGTGATGACCGCTACATCGTCGATTACCTCGCGGAAGAGGTACTCCAGCGCCAGCCCGACGACGTCCGGAACTTTCTGCTGCAGACCTCCATCCTGAACCGGCTCAACGGTCCGCTCTGCGACGCCGTGACCGGCCAAAACACCGGAAGAGCAATGCTCGAGTCGCTCGATCGGGGGAACCTGTTCGTGGTTCCGCTCGACGACCGCCGCTGGTGGTACCGCTATCACCACCTCTTCGCCGACGTGCTACGGGCGCGACTCATGGACGAGCAGCCGAGCCGCGTTCGCGAACTGCACGAGCGCGCGAGCCTCTGGCACGAACAAGACGGCGACATCCCGGAAGCTGTCCGCCACTCGTTGGCCGCCAAGGACTTCGAGCGGGCCGCGGACCTGATCGAGCTCGCGATTCCTGCAATGCGCAAGGACCGCCAGGAAGCCACACTGAGCCGCTGGCTCCAAGCGCTCCCCGGTGAACTGATACATGCGCGGCCCGGGCTGGGCGTTGCCTACGCCGGGGCGCTCCTCGCAAGCGGAGAGCTCACCGGCGTCGACGCCCGCCTCATGGAGGCAGAGCAGTCGGCAGGTACGACGGCGGAAGGCGGCGACGACGGAAACCTCACCAGCTCGATCGCGATCTACCGTGCAGCGCAGGCGCTCGCAGTCGGGGACACCGCCGGGGCAATGACGCAGGCGACTACCGCGCTCGGCCTTGTCGGGAAGGACGATCATCTTGAGCGCGGAGCGGCATCCGGGTTGTTGGCGCTCGGCCACTGGACGAGGGGCGAACTCGGCGTAGCGTACGGGCTGTGGTCCGATTCCTATTCCAACCTTGACAGGGCCGGACACCACTCGGACATGCTCGGTTGCTCCATCGCCCTGGCCGACATCCGGATTACCCAGGGCCGGCTCCGCGACGCAATGGCCATCTACGAGCGGGGCCTCGAGGTCGCGGGCAGGCACCCCGCGCAAACGCTCCGGGGAACGGCCGACATGCACGTAGGAATGAGCATGCTCCTTCTTGATCGCGGCGAACTTGACGTTGCAAGGCAGCACCTGCTGACCAGCCAGAAGCTCGGCGAGAATGCCGCGTTGCCCCAAAACCCGTACCGCTCGCGGGTCGCGATGGCCCGGGTCCTCCAAGCGGAAGGGGACGTGAGCGGCGCACTTGAGCAACTCGACGAGGCAGAGCGCCTCTACGTCGGCGACTTCTTTCCCGAGGTACGCCCGGTCGCGGCCGTGCGTGCGCGGACGTGGATTTCGCACGGAAGGACGTCCGACGCTCTCCGCTGGGCGCGTGAGCGCGGCATTTCCGCCCAAGATGAGCTCTCCTACCTGCACGAGTTCGAGCACATCACCCTGGCCAGGGCACTCCTCGCCCAGGACAGTATGGAGCCGTCGGAGGAATCCGCCGGACGTGCGGTCGCCCTGCTCGACCGCCTGCTTCGGGCCGCGGAAGAAGATGGCAGGACGGGGACCGTCGTCGAACTTCTGGTTCTTTTGGCCCTTGCACACGAAAAGGAAGCGGACGACGGCGGGGCGCTGGCAGCGCTGCAACGCGCGGTAGCGCTCGCCGAACCAGAGGGCTACGTTTCAGTGTTCTTCGATGAGGGCGAGGCTATGGCCAACTTGCTGGAAGCCCTCGCGAAGCAGGGGAACGCCTCGGACCACGTCGACCGCCTCTTGGAGTCGTTCGGGATCGAAACGCACGAGACCGGGGCCCAAGGTACTCAGGCCCGCAGTACTCGAGACCACAGCACTCCGGCACAGCAACGCTTAATCGAGCCCCTGAGTGAACGCGAGCTGCAAGTGCTTCTGCTTCTTTCCTCGGAGCTGGACGGCCCGGAGATCGCGCGCGAGTTGCTCGTCTCCCTCAACACCTTCCGGACACACACAAAGAACATCTACGCCAAGCTCGGCGCGAACAACCGCCGCTCGGCCGTCCGCCGGGCCGAAGAGCTGGATCTCTTGTCGCGAAAAGATCACCACATCAATCACCAGATGTGGTGATCCCCGCTCACCACATCTCCTTCTACCTTCAAAGCATCAAGGAATTCATCCGCGAAGGCGGCTGAAATCCAGCAAGGCAGAAGGCAGAAGGAGGAGCGATGAACGCGAGATCGGTAGGCCGGGACGACACACAGGTCGAGTACGAAGTCCGCGTCAAAGGCCATCTTGATTCCCGCTGGGCCGCTTGGTTCGAAGGACTGAGCCTCACCAACGAACACGACGGAACCACCGTCATCCGCACCCGGAACGTCGACCAAGCCGCGCTCCACGGTCTGCTGCAAAAGCTTCGGGACTTGGCACTGCCGCTCTTGGCAATCACCCAAACCGGAACCACGCAACCCAGCCACCCGGCGTCGAACACTCGCATCTTCATCCCCAAGAAGGACCACACCATGAAAACCACAACCCATACCCCAACAACTGAGCGTGTCCGGATGGACCCGCTGCGGAAGACCGCGATGGTCGCAGGCATCCTGTACCTGGTCACCTTCGTCAGCTCGATCCCGGCGCTGTTCCTGATTTCCCCCGTCCTGAACGATCCGCACTACATCACGGGCCCAGGCGCCGACTCGACCGTCATCTTCGGCTGCCTCCTCGATCTCGTCAACGCGGTTTCCGCCGTGGGCACCGCCGTAGCACTGTTTCCTGTCGTCAAACGGCAGAACGAGGGCATCGCGCTCGGCTTCGTCACTGCCCGGATGTTTGAAGCCGCGGTCATCGTGATCGGCGTCGTCAGTCTCCTGGCTGTGGTCACTTTGCGCCAGAAGGGCGGAGCGGACCCGGCCTTGGTTCCCGTGGGCGAGGCGCTCGTGGCGGTCCGTGATTGGACGTTCATTCTCGGGCCGAGCTTGGTTCCGGGGGTGAGCGGGCTGCTGCTGGGGTACCTGATGTACCGTTCGGGGCTCGTGCCGCGTGTGATTCCTCTTCTTGGACTGATCGGCGGCCCGCTGCTGCTTTCGTCGACGATCTCAACGATGTTCGGTCTCAACCAGGGGATCTCGGTGTGGTCGGGGCTCGCAACCTTGCCGATCTTCGTTTGGGAGTTGTCGCTGGGCGTGTGGATGGCGGTCAAGGGTTTCCGGCCGTCGCCCATCACCACCGGGCAAGTACGCACCGCCTGAGGGCAATGAGGGTTATGAGGGCTTGGGGCGGGCGCGTACATGCATCCGCTCGCCCTGCTGTCCAAACAGGCTGATGAATTCGACGGGCTTTCCGTCGGCGCTGGCGAACCAGTGCGGTGTGTGGGTGTCGAATTCCGCGGCTTCGCCAGGGCGGAGTTCAAAGTCCTTGTCGCCCAGCACCAAGCGCAGCCGTCCGTTGAGGATGTAAAGCCATTCGTAGCCTTCGTGAACTCGAGGATCGGGCTCGGCTCCACGGGCATCACCGGTGAGCACCATCTTGAAGGCCTGCAAACCGCCCGGCCGGCGCGTGAGAGGAACAGCCGTCATGCCGCCGTGCGTGATGGGCCGCAGGTGAATTCTCGGATCCCCGGTGGGTGGGGCGCCGACCAGATCATCAAGGGGAACGCCGTACAACCTCGCAAGGGGCAGCAGAATTTCGAGGTTTGGCCTGCGTTGGCCGGATTCCAGGCGGGACAGGGTGCTTACCGACACTCCGGATGCAGAGGACACGTCTCCGAGGGTGAGATCCCGCTCCGTACGGAGTGCCCGAAGCCGGGGGCCGACAGCCCCGAGAACATCATCAAGCTCATTTGCCATACCCGCAGTTTGCCACAGCAGCAAAAGATTTTGCCAGTTGCTCTCCTTGCGATGGAAGGTGGTGTAACCGCCCAAAGACACTGGCGGCGGACTTTCAGGACACGACGAAGGGCAAATAATTATGGACACCACACGGTATGACGTTGTGATTATCGGGGGCGGCGCTGCGGGGCTCAGCGCGGCCACGACGCTGAGCCGCGCGCTGCGCTCGGTGCTGGTCATCGATTCCGGAGCACCACGCAACGCACCCGCAGCGGGTGTGCACGGCTATCTTTCGAGGGACGGTATGAGCCCCCGGGACCTCTTGTCCATCGGACGCAGCGAAGTGCTCTCCTACGGAGGAACGGTCATTGACGGCGAAGCCGTTTCGGCACGGCGGACCACCGATGGATTCGAGGTGATGCTCGGAGATACCCGCTGGTTCTCCGGCAGGCGCCTCCTCGTCACCACTGGTTTGACTGACGAACTGCCTCCCATCGACGGGCTCCAGGAGCAATGGGGAAAGGGTGTTGTGCACTGCCCCTACTGCCATGGCTGGGAAATCCGCGGGAAACGGATTGGGGTGCTGGGCACCGGTCCGATGTCCGTCCATCAGGCACTGTTGTTCAGACAGTGGTCCCCTAGTATCACCCTTTTCCTCAATGACACCGTGGAACCCGCCAATGAAGAGTGGGACAAGCTCGGCGCCCGGTCCGTGACAGTCGTCGACGGCGCCGTGGTCTCTGTTGACGCTGTCGACGGTGTCCTCACGGGCCTCACACTCCGCCAGGGATCCTCGTTCGACATACAGGCCTTGGCTGTCAGTGCACGGATGGAGGCCAGGTCCGCGGTTCTGGAATCACTCGGGCTAACTACTCAGGTGCACCCCATGGGGGTGGGCCGGTTTGTCGAGACCGACGCTACGGGTGCGACGGCCGTCCAGGGTGTGTATGCAGCGGGCAATGTCTCCAATTTGATGGCCCAAGTGATCACCGCGGC
Organism: Arthrobacter sp. SE2; assembly: GCF_058244265.1. Lineage (NCBI taxonomy): Bacteria > Bacillati > Actinomycetota > Actinomycetes > Micrococcales > Micrococcaceae > Arthrobacter > Arthrobacter sp. SE2. Next base: position 150,252 of record NZ_JBZAYA010000006.1, read on the forward strand.
GGCCGAAGGCGTCATCACCGGCGCGCGGATCAACGCCGATCTCATTGAGGAGGAAACCCGGTGGGCCGTTGAAGGACAGCTCGGCCCCTTCTCGGCCGCCTCGGAATCAGCCGTTTCTACGAACGTGCTGGGTCATGTCGGTCACCGTCGTCGTGCCAGCGGCGTCAGTTCGTGGGCTCCGTAACTGTTGTCCTCCGGGTTGACGGTCACGCCTGGTGCGACGAGCCGGTCGATGCGGTCCAGCACGTCGGGGCTCAGTGTGATGTCCGCGGCGGGCAGGTAGGACTCCAGCTGTTCCATGGTGCGCGGTCCGACGATCGCGGCCGTGACGCCGGGGTGGTTGATGACGAACGCGATGGCCAGCTCGATGAGCGTCAGTCCGGCCTGTTCGGCGAGCTGGGCGAGTTCTTCGACGATGTCGAGCTTTCGCTGGTTGGCCGGGCTGCTCATATCGAAGCGGGCATTCGGACGTGCTGACGGATGTATCGGACTTTGCCTTGACGGACAAGGTGGCTGAGGGCGCCGAGGGTCTCCTCGACGTCGGTGTCCGGGCTGGGCCGGTGGACCTGGTAGAGGTCGATGTAGTCGGTGTTCAGGCGTCGGAGGGAGTCCTCGACCGCCCGCATGATCCAGCGGCGGGAGCCCCCGCGCTGGTTGGGGTCCTCGCTCATGGGCATGAAGAACTTCGTGGCAAGGAACACCTCATCACGCCGCCCGTCCAGTGCCTGCCCGACGATTTCCTCGGATGCGCCGCCGGAATAGACGTCGGCGGTGTCGATGAAGTTGATGCCCGCATCGAGGGCGCGGTGGATGATGCGGGTGGAGTCGGCGGTGTCGTTGTTGCCCCAGGGGCCGAACATCATCGCACCGAGACACAAGGGGCTGACCTGCACGCCGGTGCGGCCGAGGGGACGGTATTCCATGGTGGGTCCTTCTCTCTGTCGTAGGTCTTGGAGTCTTAGGCTTCGGGGATGACCATGGCGAAGCGCTCCGGCCGGGCTTCGTCCGGGTCCGGACCGTTGCGGTTGCCGGTGTCGAGAGCGTCGATGGCGGCGAGCTCGGCGGCACTGAGTTCGAAGTCGAAGACGTCGAAGTTTTCGGCGATGCGCGCCGGGTTCGTCGATTTCGGGATAGCCGAGCGGCCCTGCTGCAGGTGCCAGCGGAGCATGACCTGGGCCGGACTCTTGCCGTAGGCCCGTGCGATGGCGGCGATTGCCGGGTCTTCCATGACGTTCCGCCGCTCCTGGCCCCAGCCGGGGTAGAAGGTGATCCCGCCGATGGGCGACCAGGCCTGGGTGAGGATCCCGTGTTCGGCGTCGGCGGCCCGGACGTCGGGCTGGGTGAAGTAGGGGTGCAGTTCGATCTGGTTCACGGCCGGGACGATGTCGGTCGAGTCGAGCAGTTGCTCCAGGTGGTGCGGCATGAAGTTGCTGACGCCGATCGCCCGCACCCGCCCGTCGGCGAGCAATGTCTCCAGCGCTTTGTATGCGCCAATCGTTTTTTCGAAGCGGTCGGGGGCGGGCTGGTGCAGAATGAGCAGGTCAAGGTAGTCGACGCCGAGCTTGCCTGTCGCTTTGTCCCAGGCATGCTGCGTCTGGTCGTAGCCGTAGTCGCTGACCCAGACCTTGGTCTCGATGAACACCTCCGCCCGATCCAGTCCCGAGCGGCGGATGCCGTCGCCGACTTCCCGCTCGTTGCCGTACGCGGCGGCGGTGTCGATGTGCCGGTAGCCGGCGGCAAGCGCGGCCTCAACGGCCGCCGTCGTCTGTTCGGGGGCGCTTTGGAAGACGCCGAGCCCGATGGCGGGCATTGTGACGCCATTGTTGAGTGTTAGTTCCATGTCCATGCCTTTCACGGTATGCAGATGTGCGGGGATGTGGGAGTGCACGTCAGTACCCCTTGAAGTGCGGGGTTGGTGGATCAGCGCGTGGTCTCGGCCAGGGCCACGGGCCGCGCCGCAGGAAACGTTCTGGTGCGGCGGGCTGCCAGGTCGGCGGGCAGGATGAGGACCGCGGTGACAGCCAGTGCCAGGAGCAGGAGGATGCTGCCCGTGGTGAGTGCGGTACTGACCTGCGCGGCCAGGTGCACGACGGCGGAACCCGCCGCCGGGACCGTGGCTGCCGCGGCGACCGCGATGCCGAGCCCGAGGCAGGTGCCGACCTGGTGAAAGGTGTTCACCAGCCCCGATGCCGCGCCGGCGTCGGACGCGGGGGCTCCGGTGATGCCGAAGGAGGTCAGGGGCGCGAACGCGAGGCCCTGGCCGGCTCCGATGAGGATCATCGGCAGGGCCACCCCGGGCAGATAGCTGGAGTCGATGCCGGCGCGGCTGAGCCAGAACATCCCGGCGAGGGTGAGCAGTATCCCGGCGAGGAGCGGGAGCGAGCCCGGCATCTTTCCAACGAGCCCGGGAATGCTCATCGCGACGGCGAAGTTCACGGCCGTCATGGGCAGGAACCCGAGACCGGCCTGCAGGGGGTCGAAGCCGAGCACTTCCTGCATGAACTGGGTGGTAAAGAAGAAGAACGCGATCATGGCCCCCAGGTAGAGGAAGCGGGCGACGTAGGCACCGGTGCGGCGGCGGCTCCGGAACAGGCGCAGCGGCATGATCGGCTGGGCCGCCGTGCGTTCGATCAGCACGAACACGAGGAGGAGCACGACGCCGGCGCTGGCGGCTGTGAGGGTGACCGGTAAGTTCCAGCCGGCGTCGGCGGTGTTGATGATGCCGAACACGAGAGCTCCGACACCGAGGGTGGCGCTGAGCGCGCCGAATGTGTCGAAGCGGCCTCGGGCCCGGCCTGATTCCGGGATGAACCGGGGAGCGAGTGCGATCATCGCGGCGCCGATCGGCACGTTGACGAAGAACCCTGCCCGCCAGGAGATCCAGTGGGCCAGGGCACCGCCGATGACCAGCCCCAGGCTGGCGCCGATCCCTGCGGTGGCGCCGTACAGAGCCACGGCCCGGGTGCGCTCCCGGCCCTCCGGGAAGCTCGCGGTGAGCAGGGAGAGCGAGGCGGGCGCGATGACCGCAGCCCCGATACCCTGCACGGCACGGCCGGCGATCGCCCACCAGCCCTCCGGTGCGACGCCGATCAGCAGCGAGGCGATCGAGAACACCACAAGCCCGAACACGAAAACCCGCCGGCGGCCGAGGAGGTCTCCTGCCCGGGATCCGAGGAGCAGCAGGCCACCGAAGACCAGCGTGTAAGCATCCTGAACCCAGGAGAGCTCACCGGTACTCAGCCGCAGATCCGCCTGCAGGCTCGGCAAGGCAGTGAAGATGACCGAGTTGTCCAGGAGGATCATGAAGTAGCTGAGGAGGATGATCGCCAGGATCGCTCCCGGGTGGGAGGCTGTTGCCGGTGCAGGTTTCATGCTTTCCATGCAACCGTGATTCCGTGCGGGCCGGGAGTCACGGCCGTTCCGGGTAACGCCAGTGCCTCCCTCGTCCCGTCGACCGCGCGTAGCGTGGTCCCATGACACATAGCGACGACGTGCGGAAGTTCCTGACCTCCCGCCGCGCAAGGATCACCCCCGATGAGGCCGGGCTGCCGGTCTACGGCGGCAACCGACGCGTTTCCGGGCTGCGCCGCGAGGAAGTCGCGATGCTTGCCGGGATGAGCATTGACTACTACATACGCCTCGAGCGCGGAAACCTCTCCGGCGCCTCGGATAGTGTCCTCGAAGCTCTCGGCCGTGCATTGAAGCTCGACGACGCCGAAACGGCCCACCTTTTCGACTTGGCCCGCGCAGCCTCCGCTTCGCCCCGGGTGCGGCGCAGGCACAGCCCGCAGACCGTGCGGCCGAGCGTGCAACGCGTCATCGATGCGATCACTGCCGCACCGGCCTGGGTCCGCAACGACCGCGGGGATGTCCTCGCCGCCAACGAACTGGGCCGTGCACTCTATCTGGACATGATGGCAGAGGTGGCCACCCCGCCGAACAGCGCGCGATTCACCTTCCTGAACCCCAAAGCGCGGGAGTTCTTCGCCGACTGGGAACGCGCAGCGGACGACATCGTTGCTGTCCTGCGCTCCACCGCCGGAAAAAACCCGTACGACAAGGACCTCACGGACCTGATCGGTGAACTCTCCACTCGCAGCGAGGAGTTCCGCACCCGGTGGGCCCGTCACGACGTGAAGTACCACCGCGCCGGCCGCAAACACCTCCACCACCCGATCGTCGGCGACTTGGACCTGAGCTTTGAAGCGCTGGAGCTCCCCGCCGACCCGGGACTGCGCATCAACGTCTATACGGCAGACCCCGGGACACCCTCCGAGGACGCCCTGAAGGTCCTCGCCAGCTGGGCCGCCACCCAGCGCGACACGTCACAAATAGCGGTTCAGGGAAAGAAATGAAGGGCTGCCCCCCACGTTATCGACCTAAGCTGCTGTGAATGATACCGTCGTCGCTGGCTAGACATTTGGGATTTCAGCACGCAATCGCATGGGGATTTATATTCCCCACTATTCACGTGAATTTCGTAATTCGTCTCAGGGGGGACAAATGAAGAAGTCTATTGCAGCGCTTGCACTTGCAGGAACATTGGCACTGGCTGGCACCGCGCCGGCCGTAGCATCCACCACCTACCCGGCGCCGGGCAATGAGTACGGAACCGTTTCCGACGGAACCATAGCTCGCGGCGAATCCATCACTTTCTCCGGCAGCGGCTACATCGCCGGCGAAACAGTCAACATCACGTTCGAGCGGACCGGCGGCAAGAAGGCTTCGGACGGTGGGAGGCCCGCTCCGTCCAACTTCAGCGTTATTGCTGACGGCACCGGCGCTTTCTCCACCTCCATTACCTTCATGGACGGTGGCAACTACATGATCGGCGCCGTCGGCGCCACGTCCGGCAACAGGCGCTGGGCAGCCGTGGTTGTGAATTCCGGCAACGGCGGAGGCAACAATAACGGGGGCGGCAACCATGGCGGCGGCAACGGCAAAGGCAATTCCGGTCTTGCTGCTGTTTCCAGCGTTACCGCCGCGGGCACCGGAAGCGGCCAGGCCAACACCGGTGCCGAGTCCAACCTGGTCCTGTGGTCGCTGGTGGGCGCAGGTGCTTTGGCCGCCAGCGCAGCCTCCACAGCGGTGATTCGCCGCCGCGCCAAGAAGTAACACGTCTTCACAGAGGGCAGGTGCTTCTCGGGGAGACCGGGAAGCACCTGCCCTTTGCCGCTTGTGGATGTAAGGATCGGTTATGCCTCACCGCCTGATGCTCCTCGATACGGCCTCGCTGTACTTTCGCGCCTTCTTCGGAGTGCCCGATTCGATCCTCCGGGCCGATGGCACCCCGGTGAACGCTGTTCGCGGCCTGCTGGATATGATTGCGCGGCTCACCTCCGACTATGGTTCGACGCATCTGGTGGCGTGCTGGGACGAGGACTGGCGTCCGCAGTGGCGGGTGGACCTCATTCCGACGTACAAGTCGCATCGGGTCGCGGAGGCGATACCTGGTGCTCCCGACGTCGAAGTGGTGCCGGATGCGCTGCAGGTGCAGGTTCCCATGATCCGGCGGGTGCTCCGCCTTGCGGGGATCGCCGTCGTCGGGGCTGCCGCGCATGAGGCCGACGACGTCATCGGTAGCTATGCCAGCCACGCGGAGCTTCCTGTCGACGTCGTGACGGGTGATCGCGATCTGTTCCAGGTGGTCGACGACGCCCGCCAGGTGCGGGTCATTTACACGGCGAGGGGCATGAAGAACCTCGAGATCGTGACCGATGCCGTCGTCGTCGGAAAGTATCGTGTGTTGCCCGAGCAGTACGCCGACTTCGCGACGTTGCGCGGCGACCCCTCCGACGGGCTGCCGGGGGTCGCCGGGATCGGCGAAAAGACGGCGGCTTCGTTGCTCGCGGAGTACGGCACGCTCGACGCGTTGCTCGCGGCTGCGATCGATCCAGGCAGCGGGCTGTCGGCGGCCGTGAAGTCGAAACTCGCTGCCTCCGCGGATTATCTGGCGGTTGCGCCCGTTGTTGTGAACGTCGTGCGCGACCTCGCACTGCCCACTCTCGACGAGGCGGGAGCGAGGTTGCGTCCCGTCGTCGGAGATTCACGCATAGAACTCGAGCGTCTCGCTACCGACTGGAACCTTGGCGGCTCGGTGAAGCGGTTGCTCGACGCTCTCGAACTCCGTCAGTGAGGGGATGCAATCCGCGCGACATGATCGGCGCTGCTGACAAGTCAGCGGGCTGGTGAAACCGGGCTGGTGCCTGCAGTGGCTCGCACCTTGAGCGTGAGCGCGGCGAGGGCGAGCATTTCGAGTCCGGTCCATGCGAGCGTCCCGCCCCAAATTTCAGGGGAGAAGCTGAGCGCCCCGTCGTGCAGCGCCACACCGGCGAAGTACGGGGCCCAGAACACGACGGGGGCGAGGCTGATCGCAGTCATGAGCCGTGCGTGGCTGTCCGGCTTGGGTCGCACCACCGTCCACACCACTCCGACGAGGACGGCACCGAGAAGGGCCACCGGCACGAGCCAGGCGTCCCGCAGCGCGACCATGATCTGAAGGGCCACGGAGGGGAGCAGCGCCATGGCCGCGGGCACCGCGGCGTGAAGGCGCCAGCGCAGCGACAGCAAGAGGACGGGCACGAAGAGCACGGCCGTTGAGACGAAGAACGATGCCAAAGAGACCATGATGCTTGACGACGTCGGAACCGTCACCGCGGGCTGCGCCCCGGCAGCGCCGGCGTATGTCTGGATGAGTCCATGGCGCGCGAAGACCGCGAACTCCTGCAGGATGAACGCCGCAACCATGCCGGAGAGCATGGCGCTCACGACGGCGGGCATCAGCCGCGGCCATGACCGCACGGGTGAGTGCCATGCTGCGGAGAACGGCGCGCTGAGGATGAGGAATCCGCCGGTCGCGAGCCCCAGATGGGACGGGCTGAATAGCGCCTTGAGGCCCTGCTCGATGCCGAATACCGAATGCCAGGCGAAGTCGGCCGCTCCGGAGACGAGGAAGAGGACGACCCCGGCAGCTGCGGCCCCATAGCCGGCGGGGATCGCTTCGGTCCACCGCGCGCCGTGGGCGTGCCGGCGCCAGGTCAGGACAGCGATCCAGACGGCGCAGGCCGCGAAGCCCGAGTAGAGGATCGCGTGCCACGGAGTGAAGAACGTCTCGAGGTCGCGGAGGTTGTTGTGCGCCCAGCCGTCAACATAGGTTCCGGTGAGGAGCCAGACGCCGGCCGCGAGGGTGATGATGTCTTCAACGGCAGTGGTGGGGCGGTGGAGTGATACCGGCGGAGTCGCAAAGGCGTGAGCTGCTGTCGCGTCCATAACTCCACAGTAGGTCTCGCCGCCTTCCGCGGCGAGAGGCAATCCCCTTTGGATGGCGGTCCCTGGGCCGCTGCGCCCTTGCGGAGCCTACCTGTTGCCTCATTGCAATACCTCCGGGAAGAGTAATACGTTGCCTGACGTGAAAACCTCTGGATGAGTGGTTTCGTTGCCTCGTTGAAGAGCCTCCGCGATGCCTAGTGGTTCCAGGCGCGGTTGACGGGTCCTGGTTTCTTGGCTAAGGCCAGTGTTTCCAGCTGCCCGGTGAGCGCCAGGATCTGGCGGCAGAGGGCGCCGGGCTTGATGCGTTTGAAGGCGGCGTTCATCTGGATGACCGGGCGTTTGTGCATCCGTTCATGCCGGATCGCGCGTTGGTGGGGTGTGGCGGGGGCGTCGTGTTTCTTGGTGACTTTCGCTCCGTGCCGCTGCTTGGAGAGTAGCTTCTGCTGGGGCAGCAGGTAGTTGGATAAGACACGGTCAAGCTCCCAGATCTCGTTGAGTTTCTCCAGCTCCGCGGTGGTGTCGTAGCGCAGGTAGCCGACCAGTTCCCGGACCCTGGCCCAGTTCTTCTGCTCCACGTGGGCTCCGTCGTTCTTGTTGCCGGGCCTGGATCTGGTGAACGTGATTTGGTGCGCGTGGCAGTAGGCCAGCAGATGCTCGTTGATGAACTCGGAACCGTTGTCTGAATCGATGCCGATGACGGGGAACGGGAACACGGCAGTGACGTGTTCGAGGGCCTCGAAGACCCATTTGGCAGCCTTGTTCCGCACCGACCGGTTCACGGTCCAGCGCGTGGCGATGTCCGTCACCGTCAGGGTGCAGCAGAACTCGCCGAAACTGCTGCCTCCCTCGTGGCCCACCAGGTCGATCTCCACAAACCCCGGGACGGCGTCATCCCATTGGGCCCAGGTACGGACCGGGGTCTGGGATTTGAGCAGCGTGCCCGGCTTGGTACGGGACCGTCCCCGCGGGAAAAGTTTCGCCCGTTCGCCGGCGAGTTTCCGGTCGATGGTCGCTGCGCTCATCCGGATCAGCAATCCGGCCTGTTCATCGGTCAGCTCAAGCTCCCGGTCCCGGCGCAGCAGCGGCACCAGGACAGCCAGCATCGGGGCGAGCAGCCTGCCGGCAGGGGCGCGCAACACAGCCCAGCACTTGATGCGGGCCGGCAGCAGATCAGGCCCGTACAGCGCGGTCCAGCCCGGGCGTGGTCTGACGATCTTCAACACCAGGGCATCCCGCAACTCCGCCCTGGCGTAGTCGCGGTGCCAACCGGTCAGCTCGACCAGTTCGTTCAGGATCCGGGACTTCCCTGCACGATCAGCACCCTTATAGGCGAGGGCCTTCTTCTTCGTCACAGCTTGCCGCTGGGCCATCGTTAGCTCCATGAAAACGGGCATAGCCCCCAACCGCCGCCACACTTGCGAACCACGCCGCTACGCGGAGCTTTTCAAATGAGTTGATCGGCCGCCTACCGGCCGCGCCACGGATGGAGGAAAATTCTGTGGTCGCCCGGTGACCCCGCGTTGACTTGGTGCGGTTGGAGCCCGCAAATGAGTTTGGAGACCGGAGGCCGCCGACAGGAACTACTGATTGTTGCTTCGAGCACGTGAGTCAGACTCTCTCGTCCTGCAGGCCTCCCCGGGCGGCACCGCCGAGACAGACCGGAGAAAGGACGAGCGATGGAAGCGCTACAAGAACGGTGTGCCGCTTTGGACATCAGCAAGCGTGACGTCAAGGCATGTGTCCGGGCGCCGGACTCGCACCGGACGGGTAAAAGGCGGCAGGAAGTTCGAACCTTCGCGTCCATGACGAATGCTCTGCTGGAGTTAAAGGATTGGCTGATCAGCGAACGGGTCAGCGTGGTCACGATGGAAGCCACCGGCGACTATTGGAAACCCGCGTATTACCTGCTGGAGGACGCCGGGTTCGAGTTGATGCTGGTCAACGCCCGCGACGCCAAGGGGCTTCCGGGCCGCAAGACAGACGTCAGTGATTCAGCGTGGCTATGTCAGCTCACCGAATGCGGGCTACTGCGACCCTCGCTGGTCCCACCCGAGCCGATCCGCCGACTTCGTGATCTCACCCGGTATCGGACCACCACGGTCCGGGAACGCAACCGGGAAGCGCAACGGCTGGAGAAGGTCCTCGAAGACGCCTGCGTGAAGCTCTCCGCGGTGGCCACCGACATCCTCGGGGTGTCCGGTCGAGCGATGATGCAGGCCCTCATCGAGGGTGAACGGGATCCACAGGTCCTCGCTGATCTGGCCAAACAGAAGCTGCGGCTCAAACACGATGCGTTGGTCGAGGCGCTGACAGGCCGTTTCAACGACCACCACGCGTTCCTCTGCGCAATCATCCTGCGCCGGATCGATGAACTGGGCGCCGTCATCGACGAGGTGACCGCACGGATCGATACCGAACTCGCCCCGTTCGCTCACACGGTCGAGCATCTGGTGACCATCCCGGGGATCGACCGCAAAGGCGCCGCCGTGATCATCGCCGAGACCGGCGGTGACATGACCAGGTTCCGGACCGCCGCGCACCTGGCCTCGTGGGCAGGAGTATGCCCTGGCAGCCACGAATCCGGCGGGATCAAGAAGCCACGAGGCCGGCGAAACGGCAACAAAGCACTAGGAGCCGCCTTGGGCAACGCGGCGATGGGCGCAGCCCGGACCAAAAACACCTACCTCCGCGAACGCTGCTACCGCCTCGCTGCCAGACGAGGCAAACAACGAGCCATCGTCGCGATCGAGCATTCTCTGCTCACCGCGATCTGGCACATGCTCATGAACAACCTCGACTACCACGAACTCGGACCTGACCACTTCACCCGACGCGAGCCCGCCCAGGTCATGCGCCGCATCACCAAACAAGCCAACGCACTCGGCCTCACCGTCCGCTTCGACCCCATCCATCAGACCGCCGCAGCAACCTGAAACCACTCACCATCCATTTTCGAGTCAGTCAACGCGGGTGCTGGTGTCGATAACCTCCGGCGGATACACTGCCGATAACACGCTCAGCTGCGGCTATGCGTACGTCAACTTCACGAACCCCTGCAGTTTTTCGTTCATGTTCACGGGATGGGTCGATGTCTTCTACAACTGCTGACGCCGCAGGCGTCACACGTCGTCGGCGTTTCCTCTTGCCGATAGGAGTGGCTTCCTTGGCTGCGGTAATCGGGGCAGCGGGGTTTTTGTACTTCGGCTCGACGGCTAAAGCTCAGAGCAGCACTCCGACCACCGTTCCGACGTTGTCTGGGCTGCCAATCACCTCCGAGACCGTTACGACCGTCATGAACGAGAATCCAACCCTCTTCATCGTCGACCGCGAGCCAAGTACGTCAGTCCCGGCCGGCGTTATCTACCAAGAATCGCCCGCGCCTGGGACGCCGATCACAACCGGCACTGTAGTCACTCTGACCGTATCGTCAGGGTTCCCCGCTAACTACACGCCGCCGTCAATCCCCAGTCGACCTTAGCCTCGCTCCACCGTTTGGAACCTCCCCCATCCTTGCCCGGGAAACGTAATGGTGTCGAGACTCATCGACATCATCATCGCCGAAACCAGGGGAGACATGTCCGTGGTCCCCACCGCGGGACACCTGGCATCCTAATGGGTGCGGAATTCCACGGTGATTGGACCTCGGTACTCTCGGAGGTTCCGCCAATCGTGAGACACGAAGTCGCGCGCCCGCCGATGTTCAACGTTAAGACATCTTGGAATTGTGCGACACCATCTAGGCCGGACACGTCTCATGCGCAACTATCGTGCGTACCCGATTTTGTGTCCCACACTGCCGAGCCTAACAAAACCCGTGGATGGCAAGCTGTTTCTTTGCGTCGATTTTGTTGTGTCTTTTGTGGCTGGCAGAGACGGCTTTGATGTCATTTTCAGGAGTCGTCTGCACAAATTTCATTACTCGTCTGCACGGCCCTGCCGCGTTCGTAACGGCGTGCACCGGGGACTCTCCGCGACATAGTTCACGCCGGAGGCACGCGTCTGTTTTGATGGCCGTGTGGCAGTCTTCTTCTTTGACGGTGACCAGACGCTGTGGGATTTCCAGGCGATGATGAGGCGGGCCCTGGCAGCCACGATCGGCGAGCTCCGCAGGCTTCGGCCCGGGACCGGAGACATGAGCGTCGAGGCATTCGTCACCGACCGGGAGGTCGTCGCGGAACGGTTGCGGGGCCAAGTGACCAACCTCGAGCAGGTGCGCGTCGAGGCCTTCAGACAGAGCCTCGCCCGCCTGCGATTGGGGGACGACGATCTCGCGGCCCACCTCAACGAGTTTTACCTGCAGCGTCGCTTCGCGGATGTGATGCCCTACGACGACGTCCTGCCGGTCCTGGCAGAGCTGCGACGAAACCACCACGTCGGCCTCCTGTCCAACGGCAACTCGTACCCGAAACGCCTCGGCCTGGAAGATTGCTTCCAGGCCGCCGTCCTGTCCCAGGACCACGGCGTCGAAAAACCAGATCGCCGGATCTTCGACATCGCCTCAGACCTGTTGCCCGGGGAACCTCGAATCATGGTCGGCGACTCACTGACCAATGACGTCGCCGGAGCCCAAGCCGCAGGTTGGACCGGAGTCTGGCTCAACAGGGAAGGCGCCCCGACCCCGGAACCAGTCCCAGACCTTACGATTAGAAGCCTGCACGAACTTCTCCCCATGGCGAAGGCGTTGTGACCCCGGCATTTTGGTAGGGCATGTCTTATGGGACAGCCGACGGAATCCAACCAGGGTCGCTCCCGACGGCCAGGCCTCACGTTGCGCCGCCAGCCGGCCTATTAATTCTTCCGTCGGCCGAAGCCCCATCCAGGCGCCAATGGCCCCCCGTCTGCAAATAAGCTCCTCAGCGCCCGCAGGATCCGTCGCGACAAACTGCCCTCTGAGGTCAACTTGCTCATGGGGATAGCGTACACATCGGGACATTTTGCGGAGCTCAGGCCATGAATGGTGTCTCACTACCCGATCCGCTCCCACGCCTCTGGGGCTACCGCGTCGGGACGGCGCCTCAAGCGCCAGGACATTGTGCATTTACAGGGGTGCCGATATTCTCTGAGCCAGTCCGAAGCGTTGGACTGGGCCCTCGGCGGGCTCCGGGGAACTCCCACAGTGGCCAATCGGAGGCAGCGTGGTACCCATTCTTGGACGGCGTTAGCGCTCACCTTCCTCGCCGTCGCGATTGCGGGCGTGATCACGAGCTGCGAGTTGGATCCTTCGGCCCCCGACGTGTTCTCGACCCCCGACGCCAACAAGCGGCTGCAAACGGTGGATGCCGTGATGGCTGCCCTCCACGACGGCGATCCCGGACGCCTTGCGAGCCTCGCCGGTCCCGATCTGGCGACCATGGACGATGCGGCTCCCATGATCTCGCAGTGGACCGGGGTGAGCGACACCGGATATTCGGTGACCTACGCAGACAACAGCGTTTCGCCCCGAGTTGCCACGGCGCAGATCAAAACCTCCGACCTCATAGGGAAGCCAGTAACAGTCAGTATCCCGCTGGGGTGGCACCGGGATAAGTGGCTGCTGCTGATCGGTCATGCAAGCACTCCCACGGGCGCCTCTCGTCCTGCAGAGCCGACTACGCATGACGGAACGTCCTAATAGGGATCGGCTTACGGGCAGCGTGATGTTCGCGAAAGTCGGTTTTGATGCTTAGGCGGGCCTCCGACCTAATGCGGACATGGACCTGCGGGAGGACTGGGTTCAGCACGCTGGGAGGCATTGGAGTGGGTCTCTGGCGGGCGGGTCGAAGCATGGTTTCCAGTCGGATTGCGACAGAATCTTGCTCAGCATGTGGAGCCAGGGAGGTATCGATAACTCCCAGACCAGCCATTGTCGACTTGAATCCATCGACCGTCCCAACGAAAGCGAGCTTGTGGGTATCTTCAAGAGGAAGTCTCCGGAGGCGGAGACAGCTGACTCCGATCTGACGTTCTTCACGGTTTCAGGCGCCAATAACTTCCGAGCCATCGCGCGCGAAGTCTTCGCCGAGATGGGACTCGAAGTTCAAATCCACCCTGGTCATGCTGTCGATGACTCCGGACGGGAGTTCGGCTTCTGGAACGTGGCTGCCGCTTGTTATGAGCAGCCGCAGTCCAATTGGCGGGGCGTGATCCGCGAACATCTTCAACGCGTGCTCGCAAGCTTCGAAGCACCCGATCCCTTCGACGTCCTTGCCTCTCAAGAGGTAGCGAGGCGGACCTTCGCACGGCTTTATGACGGGACAAGCATCCCAGGGATAGACGGCTACCCACACAGGGAGCTCGCACCCGGCATCGTCGAAATGCTCGCACTGGACCTCCCAGACACCGTTGCGGTTTTCAACCATGACAATGCGAACAAGTTCGGCGGATGGGAAACCCTCCAAAGGCAGGGAATCGAAAACCTCCGCGGGTTGGAAATCGAACAACTCGAAACCCTCCCCGCACCCGGAGGGGGCACCTTCAACGCCCTCCTGGGTGAATCTGTATACACCGCGAGCCGGGCCCTGCTTCTTCCCGATTTGGCTACAGAACTCACGGGTCAGCGCGTTCAAGAGGATTTCGGGTGGCTCATGAGCGTCCCGAACCGGCACCAAGTCGTCTGGCACATCATCGAAGACGCCACCGTCGTCTCAGCGCTTAACGGAATGGCCCGCTTCAGCGCCATGGGATACGCCGATGCGCCCGGATCGGTGAGTCCACACGTCTTCTGGTGGAACGGCACAAGCTATGAACAACTTACCCATGTGCGTGAGGCCGGTGGCCTGGCGGTCCTAGTCGGCCCAGCGTTCCAAGCCGTCCTGGAATCGATAACTGCGGACAGATAGAGGCTGCATGAAGAGTCCGATATGGCACGTCCGTAAAGGGATCGGCTTACGGGCAGTCGCGATCTCGCTTTCGGGTATCGTGCTCGCATGGCACAAATCATCGTTTATGGGCATCGAGAAAGCCTTGGCCGGCGGCGGACAGCACTGAAAAACGCGATTCATGGAGCGATCATGGCCGCTCTCGAATATCCTGCGGACAAATGTTTCCAGCGCTTTATCGCTCTTGACGATGACGATTTCATCCATCCCGAAGATCGCGGCACGGACTATACGATTATCGAAATCTCCATGTTCGAGGGTCGATCAGACGATGCGAAACGCACGCTGATCACAGAGCTATTCCACCGCGTTGATGTAGAAGCGGGAATCGCGCCGCACAGTCTTGAGATCACTATCACTGAGACGCCCAAAGTGAATTGGGGCATCAGAGGAGCCAACGCAGCTGACCTCACTCTTGGGTACAAGGTTGAGGTCTGACCGGCAGCAGCAATGTGGCCCAGCAGAGGATCGCCATCCCCTTGCGGACACCGTATCTAGAGAGCCGGCTGCGCACCCCACTCATCGGCCACCCTTGTCACACGGAGCGGATCACTTGAAGCAAGTCTTCTCCTGAAGACACCATCACCACGTCCTGACCGAGACCTTCTGGCAAGTGACCTCGCTGCGAACCTTCTGTGATGCAGGGTGGGCATCCCACTGGGAGGATTACCCATCCAGCGGCCCGAGCTCCTTCAACGAGCAGGTCCCAGGGCCTGTCACCAACGATGTGATTGGCCAGCATGTTGTCATCACGAAGGTAGACGTCGATCGAACCCTCACCGTACTCTACGAGTGCAAAATTCCGCTCGGGGTTCTCACGCACGATGAATGACTGAAGGCTCTGGCGCATTATTTCCCCGCCACCTGGGGCCTCATCGCCGTCTTTGAAGCGCTGGAAGTACACATCGAAGGACACGGACACATGTTGTCACGCCGACGAGACAAGACACCGCTCAGATCGCCGGTAAACCGATCCCTTTCCGGGCACCGCGCCACTCCGTTTTGCATGGTCAGCCTCTGATTGGCCTATTAGGCGAAGACGGTCGTCGGGGCTACGAGGGTAAGCAGCAATCGGGGGAACGGGTCCTGTTTCAGGCTTCGGAGGAGTGGCGGTAGGTAACCGTGGCGAATGCGCTGCCTACCAGAGCCCCTGTGACGCCCGAGACTACCCAGGGATTCCCTGACTGAACCAGGCTGCAGAGGGCAAAGGCCATTGCGCCTGAAGTCATCAGTGCAACGACTCCCGTGACAACTGCCCGCGTCTTGCTGGACGCTTCCTCGGCCACCGCCAACATGGCAACGATTACTGCGCCGGCAACTGCCAGCCCAAGCACCGTCATAACAAGCACTTCAGCGAATAGGTCGAACAGATAATAAAGGACGAAGACAGGGTTGAAGGTGGGCAACGCGTAACTGAGAAGATGAACTAATGCCGCTGCGATACCCAGGCTCACGCCGAGGCAAACAAGCCTCGACCATAACTTTCCCCTGCACCACCAGCCGAGTTGGCCGCTACTTTTCGCCACTATACAGCACCTCACGTCGAAGATTGTTGCTTGTGTTCCCGGCTCTTGCTCATGCTTCCTGAGTATGTCAACCCAATTGAGGACCACTGAGACGGCCTGATCCAGGACCACCTACGAGCCTACTGACCAGGCCGCCGAATTCGGACCGATCAGGGATGTCCCCGCCTCGTATGGTGTGAGTCCGGAGCTATCCGTGTGGCGTTTCGCCTGAACGGTCCTCAGGCAAATCGCGGCAACCTCGTGATTCACTGACAGCATGGGGTATTCAAGCGAACGAAGCCGGCGGACGTGAGCACCCTGCCCTCGACTTACTCACGAGCGGATATGGAGCTTTGACTTGGTAACCCCTGATCTTGAGCGTCGGCTACTTGGAGGGCCCATAGCCTACGCCCTGATGCGTATGCGTCTCAGAAATACGACTATTACTTTGGCCTTCCTCGCCATCATGGGCGTCCTGAACGTTTCGGGCACCCCCCTGTTGTGGCCCATGTACACCGCTGCAGCTGCCATGCTCGTGAGCGGCTTTTCAGTCGCAGTCCTGGTCATCTACGTCGCGATAAAAACAAAAGCCGAGGAAGAAGCCGGCTACACCACCCTGCAATACGGGAACACGAGACTCGAGCAGCGCGACCCATATCTAGGCAGGGTCATCCGCGGACCAGGAGAGGACTACCTGCAACGGGCGGATTTCCTCGAGATAGTTCAGTCCGCCAAAGCCGAGGCAGAAGAATCTGCGCAGAAGAGCCGAACGTCCCGCCGCTGAGCGTTAGCCTGCGGTTTGTTGGGCGATGGTGTGGGCGAGCGTGTCTAGATGGCATGGTTGAGGTACAACGCGATCAGGAGGAATGAGGCGATGAGCACCCATACCGGTGCCAGGCCCCTGCGCGGGGCGACTTTCCTGATGACGGCTGTCCGGCCGATGACATAGACCGTGGGCAGGAAGGCCCAGATCCAATGGAAAGGCCGTACGACCCCGACGCCGCGCAGCTTCCGCCAGTCCAGGTAGCCCAGAACACCGGTGGCACCAAAGGACATCACGGCAGAGAAAAGAACCACGGTGGCCGGCGTGACCGAGCCGGCGTGGAGGATCGCCGCTACCATGCGCACGACGTCGCCGCGGGCAGCCAGGACAGGCACGGCAAGGAGCATCCAGATGTAAGGGGTGTACACGCGCACGTGGGCTCCGAGCATAGGCCGGGGAAGCCGTAGTCCGGGGATCCGTGCGGCCAGCGGACTCTGGGTGCCGGTATCGCCTTCGGCTTGCCCGGCGCCGTCTCCCCATTTGGAGGTTCCTGACCCGTAGGGATCCGCAGACCAGCCTCCCGGTGGGAGTCCTGGTTTCTGACCCGTTGGATCCATCAGTCATCCTTTCCATTCCGCACGCTCGTTCAAGCGCTACGCCCTGATCAATTCTCCGATGCCTTCCCTTCACTGGGTGCCCCCGGCACGCCAGGCCACAGGCTTTTTCGTGGCGCGGGGTCCAGACGAGGGAACCGCGGGGTCCAGACGAGGGAACAATGACACCGAACCCTTGTTGGCGACGGCCCAGAACCAGTGGGCAAGTAACCGAGGACGTTGTTCGGTCCAAAGAGCCCTCGCACCTTGCCCGTAAGCAGGCTATCGGGCACCCGCCAGCCGGCGCCGAATCCTCACGGTGTCGCCTCGCTCCGGGGCGCCGTCAGCAGGCTGTGGCGGATACGATCGATTCCGAGTGCGATTTTTGCAAGGATATCGGGGACTGTACCTACGATCGGCCCTGTTCAAGAACGTGAGAGGCGGTTCGACGTGGAAGCCATCACCAGTCTTGCGATTGACTTCGCCCTTGCGATTGACTTCGTAAACTCCTGGAATTGGACGGCGATTGCTGCTCTTGTGACTGCAGCGACCCTCGTCGTGATCGGGCTTCAGACTATTGCGACCGCGAAAGCTGCGAAGGCGGCGGAGCGCAGCGCTGACGCTGCGTATCGGGCGCTCCGGTTTAGCCAGGCGCAGCAGCGGCAGGCGATATTCATGGCCGTCGAAGCCGTGAAGGCGAGGATCGACACCGGCATGCCCGTGGTGACCGTGACCGACGCCCACGCAAAGTGTCTTCTCCCTGACGGCGCAGGGCTGGACGCGGCGGAATACTTGATGCCCATTGACGATGGCGAGCACATACTGCTCTGGTGCCGTTTGGACTTCCGGCTCCACAACGGCGGCTCGCGTGCTGCCGAGGTTGAGTTCTCCGAGCCCGTGCAGATAACCGAGAGCGGGGTCAAGTACAACGAACAACACGCAGAGGGATCCCCAACCGTACGGTTTGCACCCGTTACAGCGGATACCTTCGGAGTTAGATTTGGAGAATGAAAGAGAGGTTCGCCGATCGGGTGACGGTGCCTGATGTTGTCGGGCTGCCATTTCACGTCGGCAGAGATGTGGCAAACGATGCCGGCGTGACCCTGGCGAATCCTGATCCGGACGGGCCTCCCATCGGAGCCCTTGCTTGGCCCGGACTGTTCTACATCACATCGCAACGTCCAGCCGCCGGTACCATCGCCTATCGCTGGGACTCTGTGGCCGTTGAGATTGTCGCGCACGGAGATTCGGAATCCAACGCTTGGCTGAAGCGCCCTGGGGCTCCGCCCGCGGATTCGGCACATGCGGCGACTCCGAAGCCCGAGCAACGCGTCGATCCCACGGAGACAGAACCTCCATTTGAGTGACCTCGAGATCGCTAGGCATCGGGTTTGAATTACCTGCAAGGTCGAGCAACGTCGTCAGTCTGCTTTTCCCGCTGCGCCCGGTAAAGGATTGTCCAACGGCACTACGGAATTGCCCTAGATCTGGAAGGTCAACCGGGCATTGGCGGAAGACAGGGTCAGAGGGGAGGAAAGGTCGAGGCCTTCGCTTAAGGAGTATGCTACGTCGACGATCCCGAGAAACGGGCCTGCCGCTGTACTGCCCTGGAGCATCGGCGTGGAGGCGCCGTGAGCGTCGGAGAGCGTAAGCCGTTCGCCGAAGATTGCCGGAGAGACGGCGCTGTCGTGATGTCTTCCCGGCCTCATCTCCGTCGAACGCACACGGATAAGAACGTGCGCATCGGTCGTCTCGACTGTCTGCACCGTGAAGTGGATCCCGCTCTGACTAAGAACCTTCGGCATGCTGGCGAACATGCTCGAATCCTATGTCGGCGCCACCTGTTAGTCGATCGCGAGCTACAAAAAGTCCGGTGAGGGATCCTTCATCGGACACAACTTGAGTCCGACAGATCTGATTTGGATCATTCACCTCATATGGTGGTGCCATGACCGAGATGATCGCTTGGAACCTGGCCTTTCGTTGTGGCACTGGCCTTGGCAATGCGCCAGGACAAACTGCCGATACTTCCCTGCCAAGCCAGCCGCCCTCGGGGTGGACAGGAAGTCATGGGCCGGGCGTTCGTTGGGAACACTGGCCACGAAGCCTCAACACTGGTTTGCCCATGATGCATGTGCTGACTCTCTGGCTACCCGCGGACTTCCAAAGGCGCGGGCCCCAGTTTCCGGGGATTGCCGTATTTGCTGGTGAGGGCCAATTCGCACTGGAAGACAAATCTCCCATCCCGAGCGCTGAAGCAACCGATCCGTTCCTACGTGACCTCGCAGCCTCCGAGAACCATCCCGGCCTGCTTAGGCGCAGGGACGTGATCGACGGAGAATTTGCGATCGTTTGGCTTACGGGTGATGAGTTGGCGGCAGGTCCGACGGCACCTCGTCCCGATCTTCGTGCCGAGGGCAAGTACGTGGACGAGTCAGAAGGTACTAACGCCTGGGACAACGTCGAGCCGACCACCGACATTTGGCTCGTTCCGCGCGCCGATCCAAATGCTGGCAAGGCTCCCGTTGAACTCTGGGGAGATGATGTTGGCGCGGATGGCTACGTCAATCCCTCAACAGGGAACGGACTTGCCGACTGGGCAGAACCGCTCTTCGCCTTGAGCCACCTGGGCGGAACGGCCTTCCCTATCCAAGCAATGCCTGATGGCCTTACACCTTGGTACCTCGAACTGGAAGAGATCTCGGGCCTTAACTTCGGCGGTGGCGGGAACGCTCAATTCGATTTGGAATCCGATACTTTCGATTGGGCCTGCGGATAGCGCAATCGGGATCTGGCCATAGGATTCCTAAGCGCCTAGAGAAGGCCAAGACCGGTCAACGTCATGTCCCGCAAGCCGGTCGTCCACCGGACATCCCGGCGCCGCCGTTGGACCCTTTTCACATCCGCGTGTTTCCGCCACTGCCGGATTCCCGTATACCCTGCCCGAATTAATGCCCGGTGAAGGTGCCTTATACGCTACAGTCCCAAGCATGCTCATCGGCTACGCACACTGCTCGGCCAGCGCCCAGGACCTCACCGCCCAGCGCCATGCCCTCCACGCCCTCGGCGTCAACGCCGAGATGGTCCACGTCGACCACGGGTTCACCGGCACGAAGCGCGACCGACCCGGGCTGGACAACGCTCTCGCGGCGTGCCGCGGCGGCGACACGTTTGTCGTGACCAAACTTGACCGGCTCGCACGGTCCCTGCCGGATGCGAGGGGCGCTTGCCGTCGCGACCTGTTTCGTCATCGCTGTTTTCAAACTTCCAGTGATTATCGCGTGGGTCTTGCCGATGCTCACGCACCCGGGTAGCCACTAAAGCGACAAGGTGGGCTTTGGACTGCCAGCAGGCGTTGTGCCTGGATTGCCGGAATCGGTGAAGCCCAGGCTTCGGTAAGGAGCAGCAGCATATACGCCGAGAACTCTGACCTCATCGGTGAAGAACACCAGCTCCTCGAGCGCAAGTCGCACGGGTGTGTCGGATGGGTGCCCTTCAACGTCGGCCATGAAGGTGGTGGCAGCAAACTCGTTACCTACCATGTAGCTTTCCAGGCGCGTCATGTTCACACCGTTCGTCGCAAAACCACCCAGGGCTTTGTACAGCGCCGACGGTACGTTCCTGACCCTGAAGACGAAGCTGGTGATCACGGGACCGGGCAACTCGTCGCGGGTCTGCTGCCTTGGCTCCCTGGACAGGGCGACAAACCGGGTCGTGTTGGTGGCGTCGTCCTCGACGTTTTCTGCCAAGACATCCAGCCCGTACATCTGGGCGGCGAGCGGAGGCGCCAGCGAGACCTTGGAAGCGTCATTCCAGTCGCGGACCTCCCGTGCGGAACCTGCCGTGTCGCCGGCAACAACTGGTTTCAGCCCCATTGACCGGATCAGCTTCCTGCACTGGCCGAGGGCATGAACGTGGCTGTGCACTTCTCGCGCCTGTTCGAGGGTGCTTCCGGGTATGCCCAGCAAATGGAATCGGATCCTGAGAAAATGCTCGCCCACAATCTGCAATCCGGATTCCGGCAGGAGCACATGGATATCCGCAACCCGTCCGGCGATGGAGTTCTCAATCGGAATCATGGCGAGGTCCGCATCGCCGGATTTCACTAGTTCGAAAGCATCTTCGAAGCTGGGGCACGGTACTGGCTCCATGTCGGGGAACATCTGTAGGCAGGCGATGTTGGAGTTGGCGCCGGGCTCTCCTTGGTATGCAACTTTACGAACCATGGAGCAAATGGTGTCACACTTTGCCGAGTGGGAAGCGCCGCCCGTAAACCGGGTGGCGCGCAGGACCGTTCACGTCGATTTTGCCCATGACCGGAGAGGTGAAACGGAGGATCGAGCAGCTTTCCTGGAGCTGAGTGTGCAATGTCACGCAGCGACTTCAGGACCGACGGTGTGATCCGTTCAACCACGTCGCGGATGTGGCCTTGGGGGACCTCCTCGGTTTCGACGGCGTCTTTCGTGGCGGTGACGGCGCCGCAATTGTCGTGTCCAAGGACCACGATTAGCGGGATATGGAGTACCGAGATCGCGTACTCGAGCGAGCCGAGAACGGCGTCGTCGATCACGTGCCCGGCGGTGCGCACCACGAAGACGTCGCCCAGGCCGACGTCGAAGATGATCTCAGCGGCGAGGCGGGAATCCGCGCACCCAAAGATGACTGCGAACGGATTTTGGGTCTTCACCAGCTCGCTGCGCCGGAAGGCGTTCTGGTTCGGATGCCATCGCACACTCGGACTACCCCCTGATCCGCGAGTCGCCGGCTGACAGCGGAGGCTCAGACAGCGGCGTATCGATATAGCCGGGGCCGATCGCGTTGACGCGCAACCCCTGGGCCCCATATTCAGCCGCAGCATTCTTCGTCAGGCCCACGACGCCGTGCTTGGCCGCGGTGTAAGCGGCGTTGCCAGGAGCGGCGATGGCGCCGTGGATCGACGCCATGTTTACGATGGCACCTTCGGATTCCGAATCTCCTAGCCATAGGTAGGGGTGCTTTGGCCCACGCGTGGACGGCCGGAAAGTCTTCCTTCAGGTGCGAAACGGCGGCACCATGAAGGAGAGCAGAACCCGTCCAACGGTGGAAGGGAGAACAGCATGGTTGAGCGAAGATCCGGTCGACGTCCGAGATTCCCGGGCTGGGAAGTCGGACCGGCGGCGGTCGGACTGGGCTTGGTCGCCCACCTGGTCTCGGGTGGCGTGCCTCCCGGGGTGCCGGTGCTGATTGCACTGACGGCTCTGCTGAGTATGTGCGCTTCGCTGCTCGCACGGATCAACCTACCGACTTGGTTATTGCTCGTTCTCTGCGGCGTGGCCCAGCAAGTTCTGCATCTTGCCTTCGAACGGCTCTCAGGGACCTTCTCGGCTGCCGCGACCGCCCAACATCAGCATGCAGCGACCGGATTGCAGCCTGGGCAGCTGACCGCGACGCCATCCCTTGCCGGGCACTCACCGGATTTGATGCTGGACACCCACGTTGCCGCAGCCTTGCTGACAGCGCTGCTCATCGCCCGGGTGGACATATCGCTTACGCGGGCGTTGACCGTGCTCCGGCACTCTGGCCAGACCCCTAGGGCACATCAAGACTAGCTCGTGCCGCTGCGTCCCGAGGATACCTTGTCGGCGGGCTCGACGTGCCACCAGAGTGTCTTCGATGAACGCGTGCGCCTGGCCGTCCCAGATCACGTTGACGAAGCCGACGAGGCCCTGGTCGTCGCGTATCCCCGTCATTCATCCTGGGCAAACGATAGATCAGGAAGCAGCCCGTCGACCTCAGGACTTAGCGGTCGCCAGCTTCGACCGGACCCTCACGAGGGGTGCGTTCGGATCCTGCCGTTGGGGGATAGCGGTGAGAGCGAACTGGTCGATGACACCGGGCCGGAAGACGAGGCACTCGGTCGAGCCGCCGAACTGGAAGTACCCCAGCTCGTCTCCCTTGTTCACGTGGTGGCCCGGGACGATCTCCGGATCGATCACGCAGGACGAGACTTCGACCATGCCTACCGGGATCACCGCCATGAGACCGATGACGGGGTCGTCGGCCTGGATCAGTATGATCGCGCGGGCAGCGACATGGGCCAGATATGACTGGGAGAGGGTCGGCTCGACGGCGGCGGCCCCTTCGGAGTCTGCCTCGGAGAAGTACGTGCCGTCCTTGACGTACGCCCGCACGATCGTTCCGGCGACGGGAGCATGCCACCGGTGATAATTGAGCGCGCTCAGGAACGCCTGGTACACCGTTCCGCCCACAAAGTGATCCATTGACTCGTCCCGGGCGAGCAGGTCCTCGAGTGAGTAGGGCTGGTTCTTGACCCAGAACCGGCTCTGGCGTTGAACGTCGGAGCTTATCTTGTATGGCGTCGACTCGCAGGCGCTGACGATGACTTTGTCGTCTTCGGGGGCAGCGACGGGTCTTGAGGTAGAGGTGAGCCGGCGGGTGAAGAAATCGTTCCACGACGTGAAGCCCCAGTGCTCGGCGAGGGGATCGTGTTCATAGTCGTCCATCCCGACAACTTGCCGCGCTTTCTCCGACATCCACCCGGACGGCGAGTCGTTGAGCACATAAAGCGAGTCCTCGCTGCTCAGGAACTCGGACCAAGCGTTCAGTATTTTGCGGAACATGGCGACGATCCGGGGATCGCGGTGAGCCGCGAACCCGGCCTCGGTTCCCATGGTCCAATCGAGGATCGCTGTCAACGGCGTGGTGACCATGCCGCCTTCGCTGAACTCGGGGGCAGTCGTCAGGACCTCGTTGATGAGCCGAAGCATCTGGTCAACGCTCGTGAGATGCCGTTTGCGGTAGGGCTTCGATTTAGGAACCTGCTCGATCATCTCCGTCATGTAGAGGCGGACAACCGGATCGCTCGCGATCAGCTCCTTGAACTCGACGATCACGGGATGCAGAGCAGCGTCTTCGCCCCGCGCCTCCACCCGTTCCCGGTGACCGGCAATCCATTCCTCGAGGTCGTCCTGTCGCTCGGGCAGCCAGCCGCCCAGTCGTCGGACACGGTCGGATGAAGCGTTGATTGTCATAGTGCCGAGCCTACGCGCCTCCGACGTCGGGCCAGGCGCCGAAGCAGGGGACCTCGGCGGTTCTGGCGCTAAAGGTGGCAGAATTGTCAGATGGCTCACCTTGGATGGCCACGGCTTCGGGTCGATGATTGGACCCCGACCCGGGAGACTGTGCACATGTGGACCCAGATCGTCGGAAAAATCCGCATGGCGCACGCTCCGATGCTTAACCACTGGTGGCAGGTGACGCTTTACGTCACGCCGCGCGGGCTGACGACATCAATGATCCCGTATGCCCGCGGTGCCTACGACATCGAATTCGATTTCCTTGAACACCGGCTGCACATACGCTCCAGCAACGGAACTTCAGCATTCGTCGTTCTCGGAGCCAAGTCGGTGGCCGAATTCCACTCCGAGGTCTTCGACGCCTTGGGCCGGCTCGGTATCGAGGCGTCTATCCGCGGCATTCCGAACGAGGTGGACCCGGCCATACCCTTCGCCGAGGACCATCAGCACGCTTCCTACGACCCGGAGGCTATCGGGCTGTTTTGGCGGCAATTGGTCCAGTCGGACCGCGTCCTGAACGAATTCAGGTCACGTTTCAGGGGCAAGGCCAGTCCTGTGCACTTCTTCTGGGGAGGCATGGACCTCGCGTACTCCCGCTTCTCCGGACGGGACGCGCCCACCCACCCCGGAGGAGTCCCGAACTGCGCCGACTGGGTGATGGTGGAGGGTTACTCCCACGAGCTCAGCAGCTGCGGGTTTTGGCCCGGGGGAGGGGACGAAGGAGCCTTCTATGCCTACTGCTATCCCGAGCCTGCCGGCTACGGCGAATATGTGACCGACGCCGACGGTGCCGCTTACAACAATGACGGCAGGCTGTACCTCCTCCCGTATGAGAACGTCCGCACTGCCTCGGACCCCGACAAGATGCTGTTGCGGTTCCTGCAGTCCACCTACGAGGCGGCTGCGGAGACAGGACGTTGGGACCGGGCCGCGCTGGAGGCGGATCCGGCCCGCTGGCCGCACTCACCACGAGGGCAACATTCCTTCGGCGTGAATTAGCCGGGGCGTAAAGTAGTGGGTGGTCCAAAGGCACTCCGATACGAGGGAAAGCCACATGAATGCAAATCATGGAATCGACGTTTCGATTCCACCCAGCGGACCTGGTTGCGTCGAATGCGAGGCCAACGGAGGCTGGTGGCTGCATCTGCGGCGGTGCGCCGAGTGCGGCCATATCGGCTGTTGCGACAACTCGCCGGGGCAACACGCCACAGCCCACGCGCAGTCCAGCGGCCACCCGGTCATCCGCAGCTTCGAACCCGGCGAGGACTGGTTCTTCAACTATCCCGACTCCGCATTTTTCGCCGGTCCGGAACTTGAACCCCCGGCGCATCACCCGCTCGACCAAACTGTTCCGGGCCCAGCCTCACGTGTCCCGGCCGACTGGCAGCAGCGACTGCACTGAGAGGTGCGCAAGGCTGCAACGCACTTGCGCGATCCGCCGTCGGCATGCCAGCGTGTCGAGGGCGGTGTGTCGTTCAGACCGAAAGCTGCTCGACCATTTCCTCGGTCGTGACCAGGAACCAGTCCGGGGATCCCGGACTTCGCTGCAGATGGAAAGTACGCAATGCGGAGTCGGAGTTGAGGCGAGCCTGTACCCGCCAGTTTTCAATGGATGCGAGGTGTTCGCTGTCGGTGGCGGCCGAGTCGCTGCCATCCCGCCCGCTTCCGCGCCCGAACCAGTGCGCGGCTCCGGCGTCGGGATCCACAGCCCAGATGCCGCCGTCATATCGGACGGCCAACGGGGCGCCGTCGGGGCTGAAGCGGACGGCGATCTCTTCCAGCGTGTGAATGGCCTCGGCAGTGAGTGTCATTGATGTGTTCTTTCCCGGGTTGTACGGCGCGCCGTTGTCACGCAGCCTTCGCGAGGGTTGGCTCGGTATTGTCCTCACTCTTTTAATCGTTTGTGTCCACGGAATAGGTACGCTCGCTTCAAAAGTCTCCACCGACATTTCGCAGTCCCCATTTGATTGCCGGCCTGCGGGTCCCCGTTACGAGTACTTCCTGGGAGGCGATGAAATGGTTGCGGACATCATTGCCCAGGTGGTGGCAGCGCTGATCGAGGGGTGGTTCGATTGGCGGCCGACGCCTCGTGAGCGTCTTGCGGACCTCAGGCTTGAATCGCATGCCAAGGATATTCAGAAGGCGCTGAAGCGTGTTGAAGCCTTTCCCTGGGAGACCAGGGAGCGTGGCACTGGGCGGTAGCCGATCGGTGAGGGAACAATGCCGGGGCCCGGCTGGGAACCCGGCATTGTCCGGCTATCGCCTGGTTGCGCTACTTAGCGGGCGTGACGGTGGCTTCGTAGGTGAGGATTTCGGTGCCGTTGCCTTCGTCGCCGTTGTCGGGGGCGACCTTCATGGTGAGGTGGTTCCCGTCGGCGGTCATCTTGAACGGGTTGCGGCTGGCCACGTGCCCGGCCGTGGACCACTGCTGGAACGGAACATCGCGGATCACGTTGCGGGATTTGAGGTCAATCATCGCCATGCCGCCAAGTTCATAGGTGGCTCCGGTGCCCCCGGCCCCCGGAGTCTGCGGGAGATTGGTGATCCCTGCGCACAGCATCTTGGAGCTGGGCACGTACTGGCAGTCCTGGTAGTCGATGAAGTAGTTCGGGTTCTCCCACGTCGAGAGCTGCTTGCCTTGGAGATCCCATTCGGCGAAACGGCGCGAGCCCCAGGTATTGCCTACCAAGTGGCCCGTCTGCTTGTCCATCACGATGCCACCGAAATGGTCGTTGACCTCGAACTGCTTGTGGACGTCGAGGGTGTTCGCATCGACTCGGTAGACGATGGCGCTGCTGTTGGGCCTGTACTGGGCCACAGGGACCCAGACGTTGGTGCCGTCGAAGTCGATGCCGCCCGGGTGGTACATGTCGCCCTCGCCCAGCACAATGTCCTTTTGCAGGTTGCCGGTCTTGTCCATGACGAAAAGGTGGCCAATGCCCTTTCCAGGGGTACGGTCGAACCCGTTCTGCGGAGTCGGGAACTTCTTGGTCGGCTCGATGATCTGGACGGCTGAGAGAAAGATATGGTCCTGGCTGTAGGCGATTCCCTCGGTGTGGAAGGTGGGGAAGTTCAGCTTCAGCTTCGAGGTCTGCTGCCAGTTAGTGCTGCGGTCAACACCGTTGAAGTCGTCGGCCAGGGCCGTGTTCGTTTCATTGTGGCTGCCGGAGTCGGCGTTGTTGCCCTGTTGCTGGTCATTGTTGCCGGCGGCCTGGGCGGCAGCGGTGCCGCCGATCGCGGACGCTGCCAAGATGACGGCGGCGGTGGCCGTGAGGATGCTTCGGGTGCGGTTCTTACTCATGGTGGAGCCTCTCAAAGGGTTGGGGCCTTACAAGAGCTCTCAAAGTTACTTGGCGGTAATGAACGCCCGCTGGCGGGGTGATGAACGCTAAGTTGCGACTCTGTAGTCCCGGCTTCTGCTCCTTCATTCACAACACGGGGACGAGTTGTAATGGACGCTTGCAGGCCGAAACGGTTTCTGCGCGTTCGACCGGTTAGAACACAGGCCGCCAGGTCTCGACGGCGTCATCGCCGACTGCGACGACCTCGCGCCAGCGGTCGAACACCGAGCAGGGGTGGGAGATGCCAAGGTCCACAACGTCGCCGACCTGCAGGCCTTCGGCGTCGTCCACGATGGCGTGGTGGTCGAAGAGGCGGGTCAGCGTGGCGCTTGCGCCGGCAGGCAGGAGGGCCCCGTTACGGTAACGGGAGACGATCACCGGCAGACCGGCGTCGTACGCCAACTCGCGCTTGCCCGCGTTCAGGACCACGCGCCCGGCTTCGGGGGCGGAGATGACGAGCGCCCGTACCACGACGGCCGCGGTGAGGCCGGGGACCGGGGAGACGCCCTGGTAGGTGCCGTGATCGTGCACCACGTAGCAGCCTGAGCGGAGCACGTTGACGGAGGCGCTGTTGGGCAGGAACGCGGCCGCACGATCCTGGAACGCAGAGCCGCCGTTGCTGAAAACCGGCAGCCCCACCTCGAAAGCGGGGTGCAGCTCATCGAATATGTCGCGGGCCAGGCGGCAATGCGAATCGATCCCGGCCAGGTTTTCATTCGTCCGGGTGTTCGGTGCCACGCCCTCGTAGGCGCTGACGCCGGCCAGCAGCAGCCCGCTGGCGGCACGGATCTCCTCGGCCAGGGGCCCGGCCTCGGCCTCGCTGCGGATCCCGGTGCGGCCGCCGGGGGTTCCGACGTCGATCAGTACGTTCAGCGGCCGGGGCGAGTCCTCGAACACCTCGGCCATGCCCCGGACGCCCGCCGCCGAATCGGACAGGCAGTAGATCTCCAGCTCCGGCGAGGCCGCCAGCCAGGCACGCAGCTGCTCAAGGTGGCCGCGGAACAGCACCTCGTTCGCGATGAGGATCCGGGTGGCACCCCATTCGATGGCGTGGGCGGCCTGCGCGGTGGTCGCCACGGTCACGCCCCAGGAACCGGGCAACTGCCGGCGGACAATTTCACCCGTCATGGTGGTCTTGATGTGCGGAGCCAGCACCATGCCGTGCTCCCGTGTCCAGGCTTCTTTGATGCCGATATTGCGCTCGATGGCGGCAACGTCCAGGAGCATCTGCGGCAAGGTGTGGAGCGGGAGGGCGGCGTCAAGGTGCGGCATGCGGTGCGAGTCTTTCGGGACAGTTCGGGAAGCTGGGTACCCGGAAATCCTATCCGGGTTCAGTAACTAGAGAACCCAGGACAGATCGCGGCGAATGACAAGTAGTGGCCACTCGGGCGGTTGCCGGGCGGAGTGAGTATGGTCTTTCACGTGTCAGACCGTTCAGGCGCATCGTCGTGTGGTTGGCTGCCACGAGCCGAATTCAGGCCATAGGAGGTCACATCATGTCAGTCATCATTGCAAGCAAGATTTCCGGTGACACGAGCGTTTTCGCCAAGTCGCTCGAGGAACGCGCGGACGAGTACCGCCAGTGGGGCGAGCGCGGCCGGGCGGCGGGCGCAATCCACCATCAGTTCGCGGTCGGGGACGGGTTTGTCCTCGTGGTCGATGAATGGGAATCGACAGATGCATTCCAGAAATTCTTCGGTGATCCCGAGATCCAGGCGTTCATCGGCTCGGTCGGCGGCGATCCCAGTGTGGCCCCTGAAATCACCGTCGGGGAATCCGTCGACTCCGCGGACAAGTACTAGCTGAAGATCCGAGCCGATCCCTGGCATGTCGGTCCCCGTCAACGTACAGACTGTTAGCCCGCGCAAGCTGGCCGCCGTCCGGCGCGAGATCGCGCCGGACGAAGTCGGCTCGGCATGGGGGCCAGCGGTGGGCAAGGTCTGGGACTTCATTCGGAGTCAGCCGGGCCTGTGGACGCACGGCCACAACATCTTCGTGTACCACCACCCGAACACGCCCGACGCGCCTCTTTTGTGCGACTTCGGCGTCGAAGTCACGCGCACCTTTCAAACGGCGGGGGAGGTCTACGCAACCGAAACCCCCGCGGGCCAGGCTGCCATAGCAGTCCACCGTGGGCCTTACCACCGCATGGACGCGGCATACAAGGCGATCGAGGAGTGGATGGCGGCGAATCATAGGGAGTCTGCCGGTCACTCCTGGGAGATCTATGGAGATCCGACACCCGATCCAGCCGACACCGAAACGACGATCGTGCACCTGCTGAAGTAGGGCAACGCTTCACCGGGACCACAGTTCGTGGAGCAGCTGTTGCACTTGGTCGGGCTGCTCGTTGTGGGCAAAGTGGCCGCAGTACGGGATTGTCGCCAGCCGGGTGTGGGGGACCATTATTGCCAACCGGGCCAGGTCAGGCTCGGGCGTGAACACGTCGCTGTCGCCGCGGATCGCCAGCACCGGGCAGAGGATGCCGCGCCACGGGCTGAAATCGTAGTCCGCGGCGGCCCTGGCGGCAGCGGAGAAGCTGGCCGGCCGGGCGTCGTCGCCGAGATCGCGGAACACCGCCGGTGGAATGGCTGCGGGGTCTGCGAAGAACGGGGACATCAACGGTCGCATCAGGCGTGTGGTGGCGATGGTACGGACCAGTGCCGTCCCCGCCGGACCAAGGACCGCCATGGAGCGCATGGCCAGCAGCATGCCTGCGAATGACGGGAATCTGTAAAGGCCGGGGAGTGGCGCGCGGCACGCGTCGGACACACTGAATGTGGTGGCCGAAATGGCGGCCACGCTGGCGGTCTGTTCCGGCCATGCCGCTGCCATGTGCAAGGCCAGGAAGCCTCCCATGGAGTGGCCCACCAGGTTCCACCGCCGGTAGCCCAGCGCATTCAGCACCCCGGTGACGGCGCGTGCCATCGCCTCGATACCGAAGTGTTCCAGCCGGGCACCGCTCGTCGATTCGCCCCAGCCCGGCAAATCAATAAGGACCCGGTCACGGTCTGGTGCCCCGGAAAGCGGCATCCGGGAATGGAGTGCCTGGAAGGTGGTCCAGGATCCCGCGGCGCCGTGGAGGTAGACCTCCGGCGTGCCGGACGCGGCACACCGTCCCCGGGTACCCTGCTGGACACGCACCATGCAGGGACCCAGCTCCGTGGGAAAGACATGCCGCTTCAGCGTAACGGCGCTATGCTGCTGAACACTCTTGGTCACGTTTGCTCCTACTCGCTGAAACTGGTTCGTAGCCGCAGAGGTACCGGATGGGACTTGAATCGACGGCCGACGCCGCTATGCATATAAGCCGAAAACCTGGTGGTCAGGGGGTGAGGGGGCCTTGCAGAACGCGGACGACAAGCGCTTTGTCACCTTCGATGAGAGCTGTTTCTGCGAGGTTGGAGCGGCCCCAGAGACCCAGGTACATCCCGGCCAGCGGGGCGGTAATGGAAGCTTCGGCTACCCCTTGGCCGAGTTTCCAGCTCCGGGCTCCGGGTATGTGGAAGGTCACTGCCCCTTCCGGCTGGGGCATCCGTCCCAGGCGAAGCTGTCGCGGAGTGAACATCGTCAGGATTTCGTCGATTCCGTCGAGCATGAAATCTGCTGCGAAGGAGGGGACCGCCAACCCTGATGCTTGGCATGCGTCGATGAGGTGGACGGCGTGTTCATGTGCCTGGCGTCGAAGCCAGAATCCGGTTTTTCGCGGGGGAGGCCCAAAGTTCCAGCACGGCTTTTCGGGATCGAGCGCCGACATCGTCCCAAGAAAGGCGTCCGCGCCTTCGAGGAACCACGTTACGGCTCCGGTGGCCGGTGGTGCCGGTTCATCGATGAACTTGCCCGAAACGACTATTTCGGCTGCCCAACGTTCGATTGACCCCAGATGCCCGAAGAGCTCCTTGAGCGTCCAGCCAGGACAAGCCGGCACAGGGCGGGTCAGAATGCCCTCGGGCTGGCGTGCCAGGGCCCTTAGGCGGTCAAGGCTGCTGGCCAATTCAGTAAGATAGCGATCCGGCGACATATGGCGAGCATAATGTGCCAGCCGAATATGGTCATGGGTCCACCCATTTCATACAGACAAGCTGTAGATAGGAAGCAAGCTTACTATGCTGGGAGTATGCCGGACTTAAACGACTGGACAACTCCACGGTTGCTCTCGACTGCAGCGCGACTGGTCGAGCATGCCTGGAATGAAGAGCTTGCCGTCCTGGGCCTGACCCATGCGGGGGTCATTGCGCTGGAAGTTCTCGATGCGGAAGGGTCCATGGTGCAGGCCCGGCTTTCAGTCAAAGTCCGGGTGCAGGCGCAGACCATGGGACAGACACTTTCGAGGCTGGAAGCGCACGGGCACATTACCCGGGAACGGAGTCGCCTGGATGGGCGCTCGCAGCGGGTGGCTGTTTCCGAGTTGGGCAAAACGGCCCTTGCCCAGGCTCGGACGCTTGCCCGGAATCTAGCGCCCGGCGTCGAAAGCGGCGTGGAGGAACTGCGCGACAAGCTGGTGGCCGTTATCCGCCGGCTCGGGTCTGTCCGCTGGGGTGAAGAGATGCCGGAGACCGCGTCGACGGCGACAAACAAAGATCTGCCCGAGGGGAGCTAGACGCGGGCTACCTCTCTTCACCAGCTGCGTGGTCAGGGTGGCCGGGTACACTGGCGATGCTGCGGGGAACCTCGCAGCGGACGATCCAAACTGAGGAGTCATTTTGGCCAAATTTCTGATCACCTATCACGGCGCAGGGCATCCGGATCCGGCCGAAATGGAAGCTGCCCGGAAAGACTTCATGGCGTGGCTTGGCAATGCCGGTCCGGCGGTCACAGATCCCGGCGCACCGCTGGGCTTCGCGGGTCAAGTCGCCACAGGGGCGCCGGAGGCCGTTGCAGATATCCTCGGCTATTCCATTCTGGAAGCAGACTCGGCCGACGCCGTGAGCGCACTGCTCGCTTCCCACCCGTTCGTCACGCGCGGCGGAACGCTGCAGATCAACCAGGCCATGGCCTGACCCGCATCTCAGCGCTCACCTAGGCTTCGAAGGACCCCTTGCCGATCCGCTGTCACAAGCGGATGGCGAGGGGTCCTTCGCGTTCCATCGGGACCGAGGCCGCATCAGATGGCCCGGCAGAAGTCATTTGCTTGTCCGCCGGAATTGCAGCGAGCGTCGCCTCACCACCGTTGCAAGCACCACGAGCACGACGACGGCGCCCAGGCCGAGTCGCGCGGCCAACGGGCCGTAGGGTTCGGCGCCGCTGAAATACATCAGGGCCAGCACGGGAGCGATGGCGGTGAACTCGTAGCGACGGCTCAGCACGACGAACGGCAGAAGTAGCAGTGCGTACCAGGGGTAGCTGGGCGAAACGATCAGCAGCATTCCTCCGACCATCAAGACCTGTCCGTCCCAGGGCCGGGCGACGTCGGTGGTCCGCCACACGTAAATGGCGAGAGCAAGCAGCAACACGAGTGCGGCCGGCCCCGCCCAACCGGCAGGGAGCACCAGCTTCAACAAGGTGAAGCGCGGGCTGTCCTGTCCGTCGTACCCTTCCGAACGAAGGTATTCGGGCAGATAGCCCAGGACAGCCCAACCGCTGGCGAGGACGTACGGTACGTACGCGACGGCAAACGTGGCCACGGCCGCGGAGACGAAGCGGACCGGCCGCCGGTACAGCAGGGCCGGGGCGCTGATGACCGGAATGAGTTTCGTGGCGACCGCCGCGCCAAAGGCCACTCCGGAACCCAGTGTGCGGCCGCCCACCAGCAACAGAGCTGCCGCCAAGGCCAAAGCGGTGCCCAGCGCATCCACGTGCGCACCGTTGACGGCCTCAAAGGCCACCAGCGGAGACCAAGCCCACCACGCGGCTTGGTGTGCGGGCCTTCCGGTGCGGCGCAGGAACGCCAGCAACGCCACCGTTATGGCGAGGCTGAGCAGCAGCCCGGCCGCCTGGAAGGCAATGAACCCCACCTCGGAAGCAGGGATGAGCCGCACTGCCAGAAAATACAACTCTGCGACCGCGGGATAGACGGTGGGCACGGCAGGCCTGTTGATGGCCGTGCACAGGGTGCTGCCGCCGGGAGTGTTGGTGGTGGTCTCGGTACCCGTGGGGAAGGGATTGCTATGGCATGTTCCATCCGGTCCGGCGTCCTGGAACAGCCAGGCCGGCCGCAGCGGCCGCAGCGCCTCGTCCGCCGGAACGTGGGCATAGGGAGAGATTCCGGCTTTCTGGACGATGCCGTCCCACGCATACCGTGCGGAATCGTTGCTGGTGGCCGGCGGTGCGGCGATGGCCGCGGCTCCCACCAGCAGGGAGCCCAGGAGGACGACGGCGGCCGCGTGGCGCGCCGGGATGCGCCGCGCCACCAGTGCTGCCGGGACGAAGACGGTCCAGGCAGCCAGCGTGCCAAATGGGGACACCCACTCCGCGGACGGATCGTTAGTGACCGTCCACCAGACGACGACGGCGAGCAAAGCCACCAGGGCCAGCGCCGCCAACGCAGCCGAAGTCCCAGACGCCCGCCGGGGTGTTGATTCGCTCACCCTTTGATCCTGCATCACTTGCACGCACCCAGGCCATGAACCCAAGGGACCGTTTGCGTTTCGTAAGGTCTGGACCGGGACGACCGAAGGGTCTTGGTGGTGTGATCAAGGTATGGACAGATTGACCACTTTCCTCCAACAGCGGATGGAAGCGGTGAACGGACGGTTCTCCTCGCCCTTGCGCAGCAGGCGGCTGACGGTGGTGCTGGGCCGTTGGCTCGGCCTTGCCTTCACTATGTGTTTCTTGACCGGGCTGTTCAGCCACCTTCTGCAGGATCCGCCGGCTTGGATGCTTTTCCTCACCCGTCCCGCGTGGCTGTACGTTGCTACGCAGGGCATCCACGTCACCACCGGGATAGCCTCCATCCCGCTCCTGGCGGCCAAGCTATGGTCCGTGTACCCCGAACTCTTGCGCTGGCCTCCGCTGAAATCCGTGGTGCATGCACTCGAACGGGCCTCGATTGCGCTCTTCGTGGCCGCTTCACTGGTGGAAGTCACCATCGGCTTGCTCAACACTTTCCAGTGGTACCCCTGGCCGTTTTCCTTCAGGGATGTCCACTACTGGCTGGCCTGGGTCATCATCGGATCTTTGGCGCTCCACGTCGCTGTCAAGATGCCCCTTATCCTGGCCCATTGGAGCCGTCGATCGGACGCGGCCGCCATCGCTGCCACCCCTGAGGGGGGAGTGCCGGACAGCAAGACAGTTCCGGCCGCCGTAAGGCCTGGAACCGGGCACGGCTGGAGCCGCAGGGGTTTCCTGGCGGCACTGACCGCCGGGACCGGCGTCGTCGTCTTGACGACGGCGGGCCAGTCCTTCGCCTGGCTGTCGGGCCTGAACCTCTTCGCGCCGCGCCGAATGGATACCGGACCGCAGGGAGTACCCATCAACAGGACCGCGGCCCAGGCCGGTGTGGCGGACGCTGCGCTGGCCCCCGACTGGGTGCTGACTGTGGCCTCGGGATCCGTGCAGAAGACATTCACGCTGGAACAACTGGCGGCCCTGCCGCAGTACAGCTACGGATTGCCCATCGCCTGCGTGGAGGGCTGGAGCCAAGGGGCACAATGGCGCGGTGTCCGGATCCGGGACCTCATGGCAACGGTGGGCGCGCCACCTGATGCCGAATTGCAGATTTCCAGCATGGAGAAGGGCGGCGTCTATGGGCGCTCCTTCATGCCAGCTGCATACAGCCAGGACGAGCAGACACTGCTGGCGCTAGAGCTGAACGGCGAACCCCTGGACCTCGACCATGGCTATCCGGCGCGGATCATCGCACCCGGACGCCCGGGGGTCCTGCAGACCAAATGGGTGCATAAAGTGGAGGTGATCTGATGCGGCTCCCCTTGGTGGCTTCGTCGGCGCCGGCGGGACGCAGGACCGTCTGGTGGGTGAGGGCGGCATTGGGCGCCCTGGGCCTTGCGGCCCTCGGCTATGCGCTCTTCGGATTCCTGGCCAATGTGCCACCTGCCCAGCTGATCGGCGTGGTGGCCTGGCTTGCCGTGGCGCTGTTGGTGCACGACGGCGTGCTGGTCCCGCTGACAACGTTGGCCGGTGGCGGATTGTCGCGGCTGACGTATGGGCTGGGCCCCCTTCAACAGGGGATAGTGCGCGGCGCACTGCTGGTGGGGGCGCTAGTGACCTTGGTGGGAGCCCCGGTGATTCGCGCCCAGCAGGTGCTCCAGCCAAGCGGTCCGGGCAGCGGCGCCAACGGCACCGTCCTGCAGGGGGACTATGTGCTGGCCTTGGGCGTTTTCTGGGTGGTCCTGGTGGTGGCCGCGGCTGCGGTTGTGGCCGCCGTCGGACTCTACGGCCGCCGTTCCAAGGTCAGAAAGAACCGGTCCTGAACCGTCCGGGTGGCCACGGAATCCAGCCCCGCCCGGGCCGCATGGGAAGCTAGCGCTTTCGACCCGGCGCGGGCCCAGGGAAAGGCCGCGCTGGCGCGTCCATCTGAATCTTCCAGCACCGCCGGATAGGCCACATCGAGAAAATCCGGGGCTTCGGCCTCTGCCAGCACTTGCCCGCCCGGCGCCAGCAGTGAGGCAACACGCTCCAGAAGCAGCCGGATGTTCCCGCCGATGCCGATGTTCCCGTCCAGCAACAGGGCCGAACCCCAACTTCCCTCGTGCGGGACGGGGTCAAAGATGGAGCCAAGGATGGCCGCGCCCCCACGGTCGGTTGCCAGCCGCACGGCGGCGGGGCTCGAATCGACGCCCATGGACGCTAGCCCCAGTTCCCGGGCGGCCTCCAGCATCCGGCCGGGGCCGCAGCCCACATCGAGAACGGGCCCACGGAGGGTGCGAAGTAGTTCGCGCTCGCCTGCCGTGGCCGGGCCAGACCAACCGAGCATGTTGAAGTGGACCGGCCCGATGGACTCTGTCAACGTAGATTCCGGACGCAGTGTCAGGCAACCCAGGCCGTGGGGCAAGCTACGGGCGTACGGTTCGTGTCCTCCCTGTCCAAAGAGGGCTTCACCAAAGAGGGCCTGTCCAGAGAGGGCAAGCGGGCCGGTGCCCGCAGCAAAAGAGTCAGCCCGGCTGCCGGAACCCTTGGGGACTGCCTGGATGCTCATCGCAAGGAACTCCACGTGGGCACGACCCCGGACGGCACCACAAGCGGCATGGCCGCTGCCGGCAGTTCCATGCTCAGGCGCTCCACTGCGAGGGCAAACGGGGTTCCGTTGCATTCCCGCGCGGCAGCCACGGCATCGGCAAAATGGTCCACGTCCGTCAAGACGGGCAGCAGTCCCACGTCCAGGCCCGCGCCGGCAAGCCGCTCCAATTGCTGCGCTCCGGTCTGCGGGGTGGACATTGCCACGCCGCGGAGCAGACCGCCGTCGGGCCTGTACAGGGCCAAAGCCCAGAAGCCGCCGTCCGACGCCGGGCCGAACCACGCGCGGCGATGCGGTGCCGGAGCGGGGGTTGCCCAGTCAGCCAGCAGCGGGTCCAACTGCTCCCGGCATAGCTGGGGCGTGTCCATGCCCAGGATCAGCAACGGTCCGTCCGTGAGCGCGCAGATGGCCGCCAGCCGCTCGTCCAGGCCACCGGCACCCTGGGCGAATACTTCAAAACCCGCGGCGTCCCCTGGTTGCGGCGTGCCCTCAAACACCAGCAAACACCTGGCCGCGGGAAGGGACCGGACTGTTTCCAGCGTCTGGCTCAGGCTGGTCTGGGCCAAGGCTGCGGCTTGCACCGGGGTGAGCGGGGGAGTGAGGCGCGTCTTGACCCTGCCGGGGACGCATTGTTTGGCAATGACGGCGATGGAGAAGTTCACGGCGTCACTCCTTGGGCATCGGCCGGTGGCCGATCCGCCGGTCTGCCGTCCTTCGTCTCCGGTGTCCGCCTCGAAGCGGCGGCCAATTGCGTCGCCATGTCTTTGAGGGCCGTGACAGTTCCGCGGAGTGTCCCCGTGACCTTGGACTTCCCCAAGCGGGGTGCATAGTCGACCGCGATCTCGGCCACACGCCAGCCGTCGCGGTGGGCCTTGAGGAACATTTCCAGCGGGTAGCCGCTGCGTCGGTCCCCGAGGTCCAGTCCCAGGAGAGCGCCGCGGCGGGCAAGGCGGAGGGGGCCAAGATCCGTGACAGGAATGCCGGTGAGCCGACGCAACCGCCGGCTCAGGGCCATGTTGGCTAAGCGGGCGTGGATCGGCCAGGCACCGCGGGCAGGTCGCCGCGCACCCAACACCAGGTCGGCACGACCGGTGCGGACGAGGTCCAGCATCGGGGCCAGTTGGGCGGGGTCCAGTGAACCATCGCAATCGCAGAATGCGACGAACTCCGCCGTGGCGGCGAGCAGTCCGGCATGTGCTGCTGCGCCAAAGCCGCGCCTCGGTTCGTCGACGACGGTGGCCCCCAGGCTGGCGGCCAGGGCACCGGAGCCGTCGGTTGATCCGTTGTCCACGACGATCGCGCGGTATCCGGGCGGCAGAGCTCCGAGCACCTTGGGAAGGGCCGAACGCTCGTTGAGGCACGGCAGCACCACGTCCACGAGCGCTGCGGGTTGACCGCCGTCGTCGTCAGCCGGTCCGTTTGGGATGCCGGCCATGCCGATTCCATCGTGCGGACCGCGTGAACCGCTTTGCTCTTTCTCCACCCTTTGACCGTAGAATCCGCAGGCCCGGCGCGACAGGCGGAAATCCTTACGGAACCGGGACGTTTACCCTCCGGCGCCCTAGCTTTGATCGCCGCGCAGCGGTGCGGTGGCGAACTCGCGCATTCCGTCCTCAAAACCGTGCTTGGGGATCCAACCCAGCTCGGCGTTGGCACGGGCCGAACTGGCGGTGATATGCCGGACGTCGCCCAGCCGGAAGTCACCTGTGACCACCGGCTCAGGCCCGCCGGCAAGCGAACTCAATACTGCCGCCATCTGCCCTACGGTGTGGACCTCCGAGGCGCCGATGTTGTACGCCCTCAGGCTGCCAGGAGCAATCCGGCCTCCCGCCAACGTGTCAATGGACAACAGATTCGCCTCCGCAACGTCCCGGACATGGACGAAACTGCGCCGCTGCCCGCCATCCTCGAACACCCGCACGGCCTCTCCACGGGCCAGCGCAGAACGGAACAGGCTGGCCACGCCCGCGTAGGGGGTGTTTTTGGGCATCCGAGGGCCATAGACGTTGTGGTACCGGAGTGCGACGGCGGTGCCTCCGGTTGAGCGCGCCCACGCCGAAGCCAGGTTCTCCTGGGCCAATTTGGAGGCAGCATAGACGTTCCGCGGATCCATGACCGCGTCTTCGCTAACCAGCGCAGGGAGTAACAGCTCGCCGGTGGCAGGGTCGCGGGGGTCAAACACTCCGTGCTCCAGATCCTCGACCCGGCGCGGGCCGGGGTGGACCGGCCTGCCAGTTGAATCGGTGTAAGCGCCCTCGCCGTAGACCACCATGGAGGAAGCCAGGACAAGTTTGTCGACGGCTGAGGCTGCCATGCCGGCCAGGAGGACGGCCGTGGCCAGGTCGTTGTTGCGGATGTAGTCCGGAGCATCGGAGAAGTCCACTCCGAGGCCCACTTTGGCGCTCTGGTGCACGACGACGTCGACTCCCGCGAGCGCCTCTGCCACGGCTGCCGGGTTTCCCAGATCGCCCACGAGCAGGGGCACGCCAGGAATTCCCGGCGGTCGATCCGGGTGCACCAAAGGATCCAATGAGTCCAGGATCCGGACCTCCCAGCCGCGCGCCACGGCAGCATCGACGATGTGGCTGCCGATGAAACCGGCCCCGCCGGTGACCAGAATCCTCATGGCCCTGTTCGTTTCGTACCATGGCTGGCCGGGCCGGTGGCTCCCATCACGGTGGCCACCGCGGCGGGCGGCATGAGCGCCATCCGCCACATTCCGCCGTCGTTCGTTGGTTCAGCGCCGGCCAACCCCGCGGACACTGTCCGCACCGCGTCGGACAACACCGCGAGGATCCGCGGCTGCGCGGCCGCCAGTCGGCCCAGAACCAGTTCCGCCGTCACGGGTTCGGAACCGTCGTGCCCGGTGTCGGCATCCGTAATGAATGCCAGGGCGGCGAAGTGCATGTTCAACTCCGCCGCGAGCATCGGTTCCGGGTACTGGGTCATGCTGATCAGATGTGCGCCGGACTGAACCAGGGCCGCGGACTCGGCCTTGGTCGAGAATCGCGGACCGTTGATGACGGCCAGGGTGGCCGCCCCGGCGAAGTCTTCCCTTTCGCGCTCCAGGGCTGCGATGAGTGCCGCGCGCAACGGCGCGCTGTAGGGCTCGGCGGCGGGCAAGTGTTGGACCCCGGTGGGCAGCGAGCCGTCGTAGAAGGTGTCCGCGCGGCCCCAGGTCTTGTCCAGGACCTGATCAGGTACGGCAAAAGTGCCGGTTCCGTGGCTCGAAACCAGCCCGCCCACCGCCGCGGAGGAGATAACGGCCTCCACGCCCAGGCTCTTAAGGGCCCAGAGGTTTGCGCGGTAGTTGATCTGCTGCGGAGCAACGCCGTGCCCGCGGCCGTGCCGGCTCAGGAATGCGACCAGCGGGCCGCCGTCGTCCTCGCCGCCGGGACCGTCCGGGTCGTCGGGTGCGGGCAGCCGGGCGACCGTGACGGCGTTCGAGGGTGGCCCGAACGGCGTCTGTATGTCCAGCGTGTCGAGCACTACGGCCCCGGGCAGCTTGTACAGGCCGGTGCCGCCTATTATTGCAATCCGTGCACGGGGTGCTGCGTTGTTTTCGGGGAGCGGTGACATGACCCCATCATCCCAACGCCGGCCCTCGCCGTCGCGGGTGAATTCTTACGGATCCCGAACGCGGACGCTGTGACACGGGGATCGCAACCCTAACCGTCTCGCTCGATTTGCAGATAACTGAGTCCGCTCACATCGAGCCAGTACCGTGTGGGCGTCTCCACGAGGCGAAGCAGCACGCCCTCGCAGGAAGCGCAGCGCACGACGATTCCCGGAGCGTCAACGTACACCATCGCCTCCCCGAAGACTCGGACCGCGCCGCAGTGCTTGCACCGTCCGATCGCTGCGACGATATCGAAGCGGAACAGTTCCCAGAGCGGTCCTGCCACCGCGTTTCCGTCCAGGTGGGGTATCGCGTTGCCTGCGAGTCCGGCGATGTCCTGATCCTCGAGGTCCGGATCCGGAGCGTCCGGGGAATCGGAGCCGTTGTTGCCACTCACCGGGTTCCTCCTGTTCCGCCGAAGCGCTCGGTCTTGATCGAGGCGGCGGGGTAATCCGCCCGCACGAGCCATTCCGCGACTGTTTCCACGAAGACGGTCTGGCCGCAAATGAAGATGTCCGGAGTGGGATCCGTTGGCAAGATGTTGGCCAGCAGGGTTTCCGCTGTGAGCCGCTGCGGGGCAGTCGGCCAGTCCGCGGGCGCCTTGCGTGTGTAGACGTAGTCGATGATGAGCTTGCTGGATTCCTCGCCCAGGGTTTCGAGTTCTTCACGGTAGAACCCCGCCCCGGGTGACTTGAGCGAATAGAGCAGCCGGAACTGCGACGGATTTTCCGATGCATGGTGGGCGCGGATCATGGACATGAGCGGCACGATGCCGGATCCTCCGGCAATCAGCTGAACGGGGTTTGTATCGGTCGGCTTCCAGACGAACCAGCCACCCACCGGCCCGCGGATCTCCAGCTGGTCCCCGACGGCCAGTTCCCGGACCAGATAGGGGGAGACTTCTCCGTTGGCCAATTCGTCAACGGTGATCTCCAGGGTCTCGTTCATGCCTGCCCTAGCCACAGAGTACGAGCGCACGGCCGAGTACCCGTCGTCGGCGGTGAGGCGGATGTCGATGTGCTGTCCGGCGAGGTTGCCGTTCAGGCCGTTCACCCGCAGCCCTATGGTCCTGGCGGTTTCCGTCTCGGGCATGCTGCTCACGACGTCGGCCACGCGCCATAGGGTGCTCATCCGGCGTACCTCATGAGTAGCGCTCCTCCCGCCACGGGTCGCCGTGGAGGTGGTAGCCGTTGGACTCCCAGAAACCAGGAACGTCAGTCTGCGTCAGCTCGATGCCGTTGATCCACTTTGCGCTCTTCCAAAAGTACAAATGCGGCACCAGGAGACGGGCAGGTCCGCCGTGGGCGCGTTCGAGCGGTTCGCCGTCGAATTCCCAAGCCACCCACGCCCGGCCGCCAAGAAGGTCCTCGAGCGGGACGTTGGTCGTGTATCCGCCGTAGGAGTGGGCCATCGTGAAACTGCAGTTTGTTTCCACGTTCTCAAATAGAGAATCCAAGGACACTCCCCGCCACGTCGTGCCCAGCTTGGACCAGCTGGTCACGCAGTGGATGTCCGTTTCGATGTCCATTTGGGGCAACGTCATGAAGGCGGCCCAGGACCACGCATGGCGCTGCCCTGCCTCAGTAGTGATGAAGAATTCCCAGTCGTCAGTGGGGATCCAGGGAGCGGGGCCGGCGGTAAGAACCGGGAAGCTGCCGGTCTCATATTGGCCCGGTGGCAACGCCGGATTGCCGCTCTGCCGTCTTCCATGAAATCCAGAAGAGATGATGCCCATCATGTTCCTCCGATGCGGAGACTCAAGCCGACTGTGCCCGGTTCCCCCACGATAGGGCAACGGCCGGGCGGGGTCTAGACACTGGGCATTGGAGGCCTGATGAACACCGCTCCATTCTGGTAAGGAGGGGAACGACGCCGTCACCAACCGCCGCGCGTGGGAGTGTGCCCCTTTCGGGCGTCGTCGGGCATTGCCATTTCGGCACGCAGGCCCAGGAGCCGGATCGGGCGGCCCGCCTCGATTCCGGCCGTGAGCTCCAAGGCCCGCGCGAGGATTTCGTTCCGGTCGAAGGTCTCCGGAATCTTCTTCCCCTGGGTTGTGGTCAAGAACGGCGCGTAGCGGACCTTCAGGGTCAGCCCGATGACGGGCCGTCCTTCGGCCACAACATCCTCAAGGACATGCGCTGCCAGCTCCCGCACGGCGTCCTCCACCTGGGCCGGATCGCTCAGGTCCTGCTGGAAGGTGGTCTCGCGGCTATGCCCGCGGGCAACCCACGGGGTGTCGTCCACAACGCTGGTCCCGTCGCCCCGTCCGAGCTGTGCATACCACGGACCCATCCTGGGGCCGAACTCCGGGACCAGATCCTGGGGGTCGGAAGCGGCGAGTTCGGCGACGGTGTTGATGCCGAGTTTGGCCAGCCGGGCCGACACCCTGCTGCCGACGCCCCACAGCTCCTTGGTGGGCCGGCTGCCCATGACATCAAGCCAATTCCCGCCGGTGAGGCGGAAGACGCCGGCTGGCTTTCCGAACCCGGTGGCGACCTTGGCCCGGACCAGGGTGTCGCCAATGCCCACGCTGCAATGCAGCTGCGTTCGCGCCAGGACGGCGGCCTGCACCTGGTGGGCGTAGGCTTCCGGATCCTCTGTCTCAACCCCTACAAAGGCTTCATCCCAACCCAGCACCTGCACTGTGGCGCCGGGCTGCGCGCGCAGGGTAGCCATCACCGTTTCAGACGCCGCGAGGTAGGCCTCCTGATCGACGGGCAGGATCACGGCGTCGGGCACTTTCCGCGCGGCAATGCGTAAGGGCATTCCGGAACCCACGCCGAACGCCCGGGCTTCGTAGGACGCGGTCGACACCACAGCCCGTTCCGTGGGGTCGCCGCGGCCCCCGACAATGATCGGTTTGCCCGCAAGCTCCGGCCGCCGGAGCACTTCGACCGCTGCGATGAACTGGTCGAGATCAACGTGCAGCACCCACGGGTTTCCGCCCACGCCACCGGTTGTCATGTCTGTGCGCGCTCCGCCTCGATGTCGACGCCTGTGACCAGATCGCCCGCGCGCTCGTAGACGAGCCAGACCGCGCCCTTCGGGAAGGCCCGAGGCTGCTGGGTGACCGCGAAGGCGGCTGGCATGGTTCCGTCCCGGAAGATCCGCTTGCCTGTGCCGAAGGTCACCGGGTACAGCCAGAGATTCAACCGGTCGACGAGGTCCTCGGCGAGGAGGGTCTGAAGGAGGTCGCCGCTGCCGATGACGTGCGTCTCGTCATGGCGTTCGCGGATCCCGCGGACCTCGGATGCGACATCCGTCAGCACCGTCGTCCCGGCCCAAAGGGGGTCGGTCAGTGTGTGTGATGCGACATATTTCGGCACGGTGTTGAAGCGGGCCGCGATCGGGTCATCGGCCGGGGCGGTTGGCCAGAACCCGGCGAAGATGTCGTACGTCTTCCGGCCGAGGAGAAGCGCGTCGATGCGTTCGATTCCCGCGCCGATCGCCTCGCCGGACTCCTTATCGAAGTATGGTGCCTGCCGGCCGCCGAACTCGAAGCCGCCCTCGCGATCTTCGTCTGGTCCGCCGGGCGCCTGGTAGACACCGTCAAGGGTGCTGAACAAGTCGACCACGATGATTCCCATGGTGCGCTCCCTTTCATGACGGCGAGCAGGATATCGCGGAATCGACATCCACACGCCCCATTTTTCGGCGAGCGCAACGGGAAGGCAAGAGCCTGTAGGGAAGTCGCGAAATCAATGGATTAAATGGTGTTTGTCCCCTCGAGTTGGAAATCGTTGCTCAGTCCAGCTCATCAAGCAGGCGCGACAGGCAGTCCGTGTAGCTGGTCATGGTGTCCGCGAAAGTGAGAAGTTGGACTCCGCTCTTGGTGACGGCCCCTGCCCTTCCCGTGTCTGTTTCGTCGGCGTGGCAGAGGAGTGGTTCGCAACTGGATCCGTTTGCGGTGAGTCTTGCGATTCCCCAAGGATGGCTGGGTTCGGTGACTGCGATGCCCGCTGCGTCGAAAGTGTCGCGGAGGACGTATCTTGTGACTGTCCTCCATGACTGCAGGAACTGTGGCTGCAGCTGTTCAATGAGTTCGTCGTCATTGCTGTCGTAAGCGCGCCTCAAGTCAGTGGATAGCTTGTCCCACTCCTGGGCGTCGCGGACCATAAGGTGCCCGGCCCGGAGACGGGCAATGGTTTCGTTCAACGTCATGGTCAGTCCCCAAACTTTCTGTCGTGTCTGTTCCCGCCAATGAAAGCAGGTCATCAACGGAGAGAACGGACGGGAACCCGGCATGATTCCCGTGCCAGCGGGACTTCCATGGTTATGAGACCACGTCGATCGGTACTTCCAGGACTCCGTCGCCCTCGATCCACGTGCTCCGGGTGCCGAACTGCCTGCTCAACCGTTGCATCCGCTCAGCGATTTTCCCCGCGCTCCGGCTCGCCAGCCGAGTTTGCAGGTGGGTGATGTTCGTCGGATACAGGCGCAAAGTGCGGGGTACGTCTCCATCTGTTTCCACGACGAAGACGAACGACTGATCATTGCGTTCATCCGGGTCAACCGCGTAATCATCCATAAAGTCGCCGGCGCTGTAGACGATGGGCCGGCCCCGGTAGATTTCGATGCCGCGGAAGATGTGGGCCGAATGCCCGAACACGACGTCGGACCCCGCGTCAATCAATGCCCGGGCCAACCTCTGGTGCGCGGGCGGGACCTTGGACCCCCAATTGGCGCCCCAGTGTGCCGAAACGACCAGTAGCTGGTTGTGGTCTTTCGTCCAACGGACCAAGTCCAGCAATT
Organism: Arthrobacter sp. SE2; assembly: GCF_058244265.1. Lineage (NCBI taxonomy): Bacteria > Bacillati > Actinomycetota > Actinomycetes > Micrococcales > Micrococcaceae > Arthrobacter > Arthrobacter sp. SE2. Next base: position 195,160 of record NZ_JBZAYA010000006.1, read on the forward strand.
CCTTCACCCGGCGGTCACCGGTGTCCACAGGGACATAGTGGATTCCCGGAGCTCGGGCGGTTGCCTCCCAGCCCGGTTCATTATCGGTGAAAGCGAGAAAGCCGACCGCAGTTGACCTGACCCGCCGGACCGCCGGTCGACGGGCAGATTCCAGGTCTATCCCTGCCCCCGCGTGCAGGATCCCGTGCTCATCGAGCGTCGGCAGCATTTCCAATAGCGCATCGACTCCGTAGTCGAGCACATGGTTGTTGGCCAGCGAGACCACGTCAATCGCCGCGGAGCGCAGGCTCTCCACGTTCTTGGCATCCGAGCGGAAGTGATACATCTTGCCGGCCGCAGGCGTTCCGTCGTCCGCCAGAACGCCTTCCAAATTGGCGAATCTGATGTCGGCCTGCCGGAGGACCGGGAGGGTGTCGCCCCAAGGATACTCGGGAGCCGCCACCTTGAGCAGGTCGTTAACCAGCCGACCGAGCATGACATCCCCGAGGAGCGCAATCCGCATTCTCCACCTCCAACGTCGCAGGTCTTTGTTATCAGGATGGGCCGGTTCGTCGCCCGGTGCCAGTCAAGCGACAAAGGCGATATCCGCCGTCGACCCCGAAGGGGTGCCGATTCAGCGGTTCTTCCAGCAAAGGCCTCGCGTGGTCCGGATTCGTGGGGAATAGTTGAATCAGGAGGCCGCCCCCCGTGCATTTCTTGCTGCGTGGCGCGGCAGCTTGATGGGAACGTCGCGGGGATGGGAATTTTTCAGGACAGGGCTGACGCAGGGCGGCAGTTGGGGCAGCGGCTGGCGCATCTGCGTGGCCAAGAGGCAGTCATCCTAGGGGTGCCACGCGGCGGCGTTCCGGTTGCTTTTGAGGTTGCAGTGGCCTTGGACGCGCCGCTGGATGTGATCGTCGTGCGGAAGCTGGGAGTCCCGTCCCAGCCCGAACTCGCGATGGGAGCCATCGGGGAGGATGGCGCATATGCGCTCGAGCGAGGCGTTCTCTCTGCCACTAGGGTCAAACGGGAAGAACTGCGGTCTGTCGAGGCACGGGAGCGGGCTATCCTCGAGGACCGGGTTGCGCGTTTCCGTACTGGCCGAGACCGCGTCGATCTGAGGGGCCGCATCGCCGTCGTCGTCGATGACGGGATCGCTACGGGCTCAACCGCCAGGGTGGCATGCCGCATTGCACGGAACTTGGGGGCCGCCAAGGTGATTCTGGCCGTTCCTGTCGCCTCGGCGGACGTCCTCGCGGGATTGACGGAACCGGACGAGGTGGTGTGCCTTGCTACGCCTCCACGGCTTACGGCCGTCGGTTACCACTACCGTGACTTCTCACCGACGGGCGACGACGAGGTGGTGTGGCTGCTCGCCGCTGCCGCCGAGCGCCTGCAAAACGCCTCTTCAACGGCAGGAGACCGCGGCGTCGATGAGGAGGTCCGGATCCCCTCTGACGGGTTGTGGCTTCAAGGACACCTTCACTTGCCCGGATCGACCGCCGGCGTGGTGGTGTTTGCTCATGGAAGCGGTAGCGGCCGCCATAGCCCGAGAAATAGATTCGTCGCCAAAACGCTTCAGCGGGCGGGCCTCGGGACCTTGCTCCTTGACCTGCTCAGCCCAGGGGAGGAGCTCAATCGTGCCAATGTGTTCAACATCGAACTGCTTGCGCGCAGGCTGATTGCGGCAACCGGATGGCTCGGCAGAAGGCCGGACACGGCCTCACGCAGCGTGGGATACTTCGGCGCGAGTACCGGCGCCGGCGCCGCGTTGTGGGCGGCAGCCGAACTGGGAGAGAAGATCGGCGCAGTCGTCTCGAGGGGAGGCCGTCCGGATCTGGCTGGCGCGAGGCTTGCCTTTGTCCGCGCCCCGACACTCCTGATTGTCGGCAGCGCGGATCACAGGGTGCTCGAACTCAACCGCCGGGCACAAGCCATGATGGGCTGCCCCAACCGGCTGGAGCTTGTCCCGGGGGCCACCCACCTGTTCGAAGAACCCGGAACATTGGAGGCGGCGGCGATTCTCGCCGTGGACTGGTTTGTTCAGTACCTGCCGCACGGAGAGGGCGGCGCGGGGAACCGAAGCCCTTGATGCAGAGGTCGGGCCGCCGCCCCTTGAACGTCTGATCGCTCCGGGGCTAGCATTGCCGCCACGGGACCCGGCTGTCATTGGCCGAGGGCCAGGCAGCCACTGACATCGATCAAACTCGAGGAGACGGTCATGGGCGAGACAGCGGCGGAGGCGACTTCGGCGGACCTGATGGTCGACCTGATCATATCCTTGGACGGGTACGCCTCGGCCGTGGGATGGCCCGGCTGGTGGGGTCTGGAGGGGCCGGAATACCTGGCGTGGCTCGATCAGGAGGGGCAGAAGGGCTACACCTTCCTTCTCGGGGCGAACACCTACCGGCTGATGTCCAGGATGTCGGAGGAAGCAGCGGCCGCTGGCTCGGGATTCTCCGAGGATGAGGGCGCCACCCTGACCGGCCTTGCTGCCGTGCCGAAGGTCGTCTTTTCGTCCACGCTGCAGGCACCCTTGACGTGGCCGAACTCGGAGCTGGTCACGGGGGACGCGGTCCAGGCCGTGGCGGAGATGAAACGGACCAGGACCGGGCCGTTGAGCACCCTCGGGAGCCTGAGCCTCTGCCGGTCGTTGCTGACCGCTGGACTCGTGGATAGATTCCGGGTGGTCGTTTTCCCGGTGATCACGGGCAGCACCGGGCGCGAGCGGATCTACGACGGCTATCCGGACGTCTCGCTTGAGATGGTGGAGAACAGGACCTTCGACGGTCGACTCCAGCTGCTCGAATACATACCGACGGTGCTCAGCGGTCCGCCGGGCAACGGCCCGGCATAAATCAATCCGAAGGGAAACGGTCACGAAATCGACGATTTTGGTGACAGGCGGGACCGGTACCCTTCGGCGGCTCGTGGCATCGCGCCTGCAGGACGGGGGCCATGCGGTGCGCGTGGCGGGCCGTCATGCACCTCCACCGGAGCAAGACATCGAATTCGCGAGGTGTGACCTCGACACCGGAGACGGACTCGAAGCCTCCTTGAGCGGTATCCGGACGGTGGTGCACTGCGCGGGCACGCAGAAGGGCGACGGCGATAAGGCCCGCCGGCTCGCAGTTCCTCGCAGAGCGCGTTCCCGGACCTGTCCGGAGGTGACGCCACCGGGTCAGGCTCAACTTCCCGAATCGCCAGCGACCGGGGGGTGCAGTGCGGCGTGCCTGGCCCGCGCCGCCGGCTCAATGGAGTCCACAGCATAGGGTTTGGTGGCCGAGCGCTGCAGCGGAAGACGCAATCGCACCTGATAAGCGCCGCTCCGGAACTTGGCGCGGGGATCCATCTGGATAACCAGGAGTGGCTCCTGGCGGGAGGCGTCCACCCGCAGCAGCATTCCGTGCCGCAAACCATCGACGAGCAGCGGGGTGGCCGGCTCGACCGCGGTCTGTTTGAGGAGATGCTGATATTTCGGCCCAGCCGCCAGGAACAGGATGCCATGGGAGAACCCGACGACTCGCAAAGGTATTACTGTGTCAGGCTGCCGGGCGTGCCTGGGTTGCTTTTCGTGTTTCCCGGTTAAGGGTTCCGTGACCGTCTTCAACGAGCGATCGCATTCCTGGCACCTGGCCCGTGTGCCGACGTCGGCCAAGAGGGTCACAAGCAGCCCTCGCGGGGCGCTGCTCCATTTGTCGGCCACAACGTGGCACCACGCGGGGTGGTACTCCTTGCCGTTCTTCATTACATAGACCTGATCCTCCCCGAGGAGGGGCTTGCCCTCCCGCCGGGCGGCAGGTTCGACAGGTTTGAGAGGGCCGAGGCCTTTGGCGTTCGCGCTGCCTACGTCGCCGCCCTTGAGGTACGTGCGGATCCATGGAGTGAGTGGTCGTTTCGGGCTAGGAATTGCGGGGCCTTCCTGTGCGGAGGGAGTGTTCCTTCCCTCAGTTCCCCCCTACCTAGCTTGATGGCTTATCGCGCAAGTCGCCAGTCCGGCCACCGTACCCATCACAGGATTCTGCCCCTTGACATTTCCCTTAGGGGAGGGTGCGAGGGTGGAACACAGGGTGGCCCTGTGAGTCGCACGGCCGCGAAGGGGGATGGGGCGGGGAATACCCCGGCCCTACAAATCCGGCAACTCAAGGAGTTGAAAGGCATGGCAAGAACCAGAGAAGTGACTGACGGGTCCTTCGACGCCGAAGTGCTGAAGTCGGCCAAACCCGTCGTCGTGGAATTCTGGGCGGTTTGGTCTGGACCTTGCACCAGGCTTACCCCGGTCCTGGAACAGCTCGCGGTCGAATACGCCGACAAAATCGACGTTGTCAAAGTCAATGTCGATGAGAATCCCGAAACCGCGGGTGCCTTCGGGATTAGCTCTGTTCCGTCGGTGTTCTTGTTCAAAGACGGCGAACGAAGAATCTCCGTGATCGGCGTCGGGGCGAAGCGGTACTTCGAAATGGAATTCGCTGAATACTTGCGCTAGTCCTGCTTCACCCCATGGGCGCCTTCCCCTACAGTGGGAGGTCAATGGGGGATGACGGGGTACATGGTGCGAATCGGTGAAGCCGCCCAGGCGGCGGGTATGACGAGCAAGGCCTTGAGGTTCTACGAAGAGCATGGGCTGTTGCCGGCTGCGAAACGCTCCGGCAACGGATATCGCGATTACACAGGCGAAACCATCAACAGGCTCGACTTCATTCGCCGCGGTCGCGCCGCAGGACTGGCCTTGGCACAGATCCGCGAAATCCTGCTTCTCCGGGACGCGGGCCGCGCCCCTTGCACCCATGTGCGCAACCTCCTAGCCGGTCAGTTGGCCGACCTCGACGCACAAATCGCCGAACTCGTCGCGCTGCGCGCCACCGTCGCCGATTTCCACGCCGTCGCGGCTGCTGCGGACCCGGAGGCATGCGACGCCGCCCGGATCTGCAGCTACATCTGAAGACTGCGCCAGAATCAGCAGTTCCTATGAGAGGGAGGCTTGGCCCATGGCAACTCGATGCGGCCGAGGCATCGCCGCTGCAGCGGCGCTGGCAGTGCTGACCGGATGTGCGCTGCCGGCAGCGCCGCAAAACAGCGTCCCGGCAAGTTCGACGACATCCGCTGATTCGGGCGTCCCTTTTGCTCTATTCACCCACTGTGGCATCTACGAGGCACAGGTGCAGGGCTCCTTCTTTGTTGCCGACGAACCGCTGGACGACGGCCACGGCAATCCTCCGACAGGCTGGGGCAACCCCTACCAGCCCGGCATCATGACTGTCGAGGGACAGAGAGCGGTCTTCCATGACGACAGCGGCCACACGGTGACCTTCCACGAACGTGCTGGTGCCACGGGCTTCCTGAGAACCTGTTCTTGAGGCCTGGCTCGAGCGAAAGCCGGCAAGGCTGGGTGGACCTGACGCGCCTATGATTGTCCCAGGGGGCGCGGCCACTGCTTTGCGGAGGGAAGAAATGAGCCCTGAGCCACAGCCGAATTGGCGCGACCAAGGAGTCAAAATCATTCCAGGTTCGCAGCTCGATCCGAATACGCCGCAGACCCCTGGCATGGCAAGGGCGGCGGCAATCACACTTGCCCGGGCGGGGGCCAGCAAACTGTGGGCAGGCACGGTCACTATTGATGCCAATGCCAAAACCGGGCCTCACCATCACGGAGAACTGGAAAGCGTCATCTACGTTGTCAGCGGCCTGGCACGCATGCGATGGGGAGACAGCCTGGAGTTTGTCGCAGAGGCCGGTCCGGGCGACTTCATTTTTGTTCCGCCGTTCGCACCCCATCAGGAGATCAACGCGAGCAAGACCGAGGTTCTCAGTTGTGTACTTGTACGCAGCGGGCAGGATCCAATAGTCGTTAACCTGGATATCGAGTCCGCTGAACCCCCGGAAGTAGTCCAGTGGATCGATCCCATTCATCCGGCTCCCTGAATCGACACATGTTGGTGAGTGAAGTGAAGCGATTCCTCGTGACGCTGCTGGCCGCGGCCCTGTGGTTGTGCGGATGCGCCGGTCCGGGAGGTCCGGACGCGGGTCATACCGGTGTTGTCACCGGCGTCGTCCTGACCGCCCCGGTATGTCCCGTCGAACGTGTCGGTCAGGAGTGTCCGCCGCGCCCCGTCTCAGGGGCCGCGGTTGTCGCCTTGGACGGGGAAGCTGTCCGGGGCGCGACACGGACCGACGGCACCGGTGCCTTCCATCTCACGCTGCCTGACGGTCGTTACGTGATCAAGGCGAGCAACATCGGCGGTTACCATTCGACGGCGACCCAGCCCGTGGTCATCTCGGAGACCCCCGTTCATGTCACGCTGGTTGTCGACAGCGGGATTCGCTAAGCGAGCTACTCGGCAGACGGTCGTTTTCGTTGTTGTTTCGTCGCCGCCCGGTGTTCCTTTGCGACCCGGTGCCGGCGCTTCGAGCTCCGGGTGGGTTTGCTCGCCCGGCGGGCAGCCGCTTCGGGGGCAAGACCCTCCGCCACGAGGCGCGAGAGCTTGGCCAGTGCGATTTCGCGATTCCGCAACTGGGACCGCTGCTCGGAGGCAGTCACGGTGATCACCCCGGCGATGAGGCGGGGTCCAAGACGCGTGACCAGCAGAAGCCGTTGGTCATCGGAAAGCGCTGCGGACTCGGCGACATTCCATGACAGTTCAACGCGGCTGTCCGAGGTGTTGACGTGTTGACCGCCCGGTCCTGACGAGCGGGAGAACCGCCAGCCGAGTTCCGACGTCGGAATCGTGAGCGCAGGCGACACTTCGAGATCCATGCTGCAAGCGTTTCACGATATCGGCGGGAACAAAGCCCGTCGCGTGCTTCTCAGCTTCCGGAGGCCTTCGCCGCTTTGATGGCGGCCTTGGCAGCCTGCTTGTTGGCGCGAACTTTTCTCAGCGACTCCGGATCCACAATGTCGGCGACAGAAAGAAAAGCGCTCTCCTGGCCGTAGGCGCCGGCAGCCTCGCGCCAACCTTGTGCCTGGAGTCCGCGCTGCTTCCCGAGCAGTGCGAGGAAGATTTTTGCCTTTTGCTCTCCGAAGCCGGGCAATTCCTTCAACCTGCGGAGCACCTCCTGGCCGTCTGGGTTGTCCTGGGTCCAGATGGCGGTTGCGTCTCCATTCCAATCGCGCTGAACGGTCGCGGCGAGATCCTGGACGCGGCCGGCCATCGAGCCGGGGAAACGGTGGACGGACGGACGCTCCTTGAAGACCTCGACGAAGCCCGCCGGGTCATATTCGGCGATTGCGGCAGGGGACATGGATCCGATGCGCGTCCGGATCTTTTCGGGTCCGGCAAACGCAGATTCCATGGTCACCTGTTGGTCTAGCAGCATGCCGATGAGAAGTGCGAACGCGTCATCGCTGAGCAGTTGGTCGGCGGCGGGGTCGCCGGTAATGTGCAGTTCCATGCGCCCATCCTCCCACCTGCTTTGATTCGCGTCATGGTGGCCGACTCAGCAGTCTGATTCCGTCTTCGTCTGTGAGCTCCCCGGCAACTCGCGCCGTTCGAGTGTCTGCCCATAGGGCACGTCCCGGCTGATTGCGACGGTGTACCTGGTGAATCCGTGCTGCGTAACGAGGATCCCGTGACGTCGCTCCTTGCCGGCGTGTTCGCGGGCGATTTCGACGGCGGTGTTCAGGTCGTTCTCGATGGTGTCAGGGTCGTGGGCGGTGATTTCCAGGACGACGTCCGAGTGGCGTTTGATCATCGTGGGCTCTTTCTCGGTGGGAAGTACCGGGCTCTCAGCGGTCACGGGCTTCCGGGCCGGGTGCGCCCGGGGAGGCGGAAGGCGGTGGTTCGAGAGGGGCTGCCCGGCATTCTGTGATGGGGGCGGTTGCTGGCCGTAGAGTCCGGCGGGCTTGATCGGCGGAAGGATTTTCCTGCGGATCTGTAGCCAGTGTGGATGATCGGCGGCTCGGGCACAAGTTGAAATGCCGAAAAAGTTCGCCGTGTCGGCGAGTTGCATCCGCGGAGGAAATTACGCGGGAGCGGGTGTCTGGCTGTCCTAGGACCGGGAGGGCCACGCGCCAGAGCTGGCTTGTGCCCTAGTGTCGAGTCAAGACCGCCGAGTTATATCGAGGGAGTACCGATGAGAATTGCAGTGACGGGTGGAAGTGGAAAACTGGGCCGGCATGTAGTGCGCCGGCTCAGCGGGGACGGGCACCAGGTGTTGAACCTGGACCGCGCGGGCGTGCGGAGCCCCGGTCTGGCGATCGTCGACCTGCGTGACTATGGCCAGGTGCTGGATGTGTTCCTGGGGCTCGACGACCGGCATAGTGGCTTCGACGCCGTCGTGCATCTGGGGGCCATTCCAGCCCCCGGCATCGTCCCGGATGTGGCGACGTTCGAGAACAACATGCTTTCGACATACAACGTCTTTCAGGCGGCCCGCCGGGCCGGCATCAAGAAGGTTGTCTACGCCTCAAGTGAAACGGTCCTGGGACTGCCGTTCGACGTCGACCCTCCGTACATCCCGGTGGATGAGGAATACCCGGCGCGGCCGGAAAGCACCTATTCGCTCGTGAAGCATTTGGAAGAGCAGATGGCCATCGAGTTGACGCGCTGGGACCCCGAGCTGAGCATCGTGGGGCTGCGGTTCTCCAACGTCATGGACGCGGAAGACTACGAACGGTTTCCGTCCTTCGACTCCGACGCCAAGCTGCGCAAGTGGAACCTTTGGGCTTACATCGATGGCCGCGACGGGGCACAGGCTGTGGCCCGGGCCCTTGAAAACGGCAAGCCGGGGTTCGAAGCATTCATCATCGCAAACGCGGACACGGTCATGAGCCGGTCCAGTGCCAGTCTGGCTGCGGAGGTGTTCCCCGACGTGAAGGTGACCAAGGATCTGGAAGAGCACGAGACTATGCTTTCCATCGACAAGGCCAGGCGACTCCTGGGCTTTGAGCCTGAACACACTTGGCGCACCTACCATTCGAACCGCACCACCCCCGTCGAGGATTGAGGAACAGCATGCAATACCGCACTCTGGGCAACAGCGGCGCAGTGGTTTCCAACTACGCGCTCGGAACCATGACCTTCGGGGCCGAGGCTACCGAGGAAACGTCCCACGCCATCCTGGACAGCTACGTCGCGGCCGGCGGCAACTTCATTGACACCGCCGACGTTTACAGCGCCGGTGTATCGGAAGAGATCATCGGCCGTTGGCTGGCCGAACGGCCCGATGCGCGGGACCGCGTGGTGCTGGCCACCAAGGGCCGCTTCCCCATGGGGACGGCGCCGAACGACGTCGGCACCTCCCGACGCCACCTCACGCGGGCGTTGGACGACTCGCTGCGCCGCCTGGGCGTGGAGCAGATCGACCTCTACCAAATGCACGCGTGGGACCCCATCACACCGTTGGAGGAGACGCTGCGCTTCTTGCACGACTCCGTCAGCAGCGGCAAGATCGCGTACTACGGTTTTTCCAACTTTCTGGGTTGGCAATTGACCAAGGCCGTCCACGTCGCCAAGGCCTTTGGCTGGAGCGCACCGGTGACCTTGCAGCCGCAGTACAGCCTGCTGGTCCGTGAGATCGAATCGGAGATCGTTCCGGCCTCGCTGGATGCTGGAATCGGGCTGCTGCCGTGGTCTCCCTTGGGGGGCGGTTGGCTCTCTGGCAAGTACAAGCGCGACGTGCCGCCCACCGGTGCGACCCGTCTCGGTGAAAACCCGGAGCGCGGCATGGAGGCGTGGCAGGCCCGCAACAACGACCCCCGAACTTGGGACGTCATCGGAACAGTGGAAAAGATCGCAGCGGACCATGGCGTCAGCGCCTCCCAGGTTGCACTGGCCTGGTTGGCGGACCGGCCTGCCGTGACCTCCGTGATCCTCGGCGCCCGCACAGCCGAACAGCTAGCAGACAACCTGGCTGCTGCAGACCTGGAACTCAGCCCCGAGGAAACCGACCGGCTCACGCAGGCCAGCCAACCGCGCGTGGGCGTCTACCCGTACGGTCCGATGGCGCAGAACCAGCGCAGCCGGAAGATCGAGGGTGGAAGATAGGCTTCCATTGCCCACGAGGCGGGACAGGCGTTGAATGTGGCTTATGGTCGACTGGGTCCTGATCTCCAACCTCGGCACCGCTCTCGGTACGACCGTTCTTGCCGTCGCGACGTTCATTTCCACGCGCTCGGCCAACCGGTCGGCACGGCTGGCCGAGCGCGCCCTGCTCAATGGATTGCGCCCCATCCTGCTGCCCTCCAACTGGTCTGACGCCCCGCAGAAGGTGCGGTTCATGGAAGGCAAGTGGATGGTGGTGCGCGGTGGCCACGCTGCCCTCGAGATCAGCGACAACGCCGTGTACCTGTTGATGTCTGTGCGCAACGCCGGTGCGGGAGTGGCGATCCTGCACGGTTGGCACCTTCCACCGGACTCCAGGGCTCCGTTGTCACCGGTGGAGGAGTTCCACCGGCTGACCCGGGACATCTACGTCCCGGCCAACGACGCCGGATTCTGCCAGGTCGCGATCCGGGACCCGGAGTCGGCCGACTTCCGCAACGCAACTACGGGCGCGGCCGGCGAGGGCTTCGCCGTCGACGTGCTCTACGGAGACGCTGAAGGCTCGCAGCGCGTTGTCTCCCGGTTCTTCATCACCCCGGGACCCGCGGGGCACGACGACGACGTCGATTGGCTGCTGATGGTCTCGCGCCACTGGAACCTGGACTTGCCGGCGCCACGCGGCTGAGTCAGGGTACGACGCCGGACGTGTCCCGGCGGTCCTAGCCGGCTTCGCTCTGGATGCGGTCCCTGACGCTTTGGGGCATGGTGGAGCATGCGTCGTTGTCGGAGCGCTGGTCGGCATGGCTGTCGGAGGTGTCCGTGATGCCGATTGTCGCGACAGCCCCCTGCCATCCGCCCAGGCCAACGAGCTGCCGGGGGACCCAAACGTTTGCAGCCCCATTCACAAGGTTCCACACGGCGGGGTCGACGCCCGTGCCAAGGTAGATGCCTCCGTTGGGGTCCCTTTTGACCAGATCCGGCAGTGGGAGGACGCCCATCAGCTGCGCCGACTGGTAATCGGTCATATTCCACGGCGGTGTTCCGAAGTAGTACCAACTGGCAGCACAGACGCCGTACAGATGGGGACCGAACTGGGCATAGTTCAGATAGAGCTCCAAGGTCCGCTGAGGGCTCAACGTGTAGCTGAACTGGGTTGCCAGGACGGCTTCAATGCCCTTGCGCACGGCGTTTTGGTCATCCCAGAGGAAAATGTTCTTGACCAGCTGCTGGGGGATGGTGGAACCGCTCGGGTCGGGCTTTCCCTGGAGATAGGCCTGTGCCCTCGCCTGGAGGTCTCCGAGGTCGAAGGCCCCGCTGCGTGTGCCGAGCTGTTCGTCTTCATGAGCGATGGTCGCGGCCAGCAAGTGCCGGCTCATGTGGTTGATCGAGACGAACTGGTAGACGTTCGGCTCGCCCGCCTCCAGCATGTAAGCGGTACGGGTCGGGGTCACGCCCATGCTGAACATGAAGGCAATAATTTGTAGCAGAACGAGCGGGGCGATCAGCGCCAGGAGGAGTTTGCGGCGCCACTTCCGTTTGGATCGCTTGGCCTTTTTGGCGTCTTTGGGAACCGGCTGCAGGGTCGGATCCGCCTCCGTCGAGGGCCGCGCCGACCCGTCTTGCATAGCTCTCTCTGGCTCGGAAGGGACAGGCACCGGGTAGCTGATGACTTTTGCACGCGCCGGTTCCGCGCGGCCCGCTGAAGGGCGGCGCCCGGGCTGCGGACGCCGAGGGGAGGTCGGTGGTGATGGGTTGTCCATCGGTCTGCCTTCACTTCTCGTCCCGCGCGGTTACCCCCGGGAGGGGTAGAGGATGGCACGAAAGTCTACCGGGCCTTGCTGGTTGTTCCGTTCAGCCAAGTAGTCCGGTCCCCATCCCTTAGGGTGCGGGGGAAGATTGTAAGTACACTTACCGAAGTCATCACGAGCAAATATCGGAGCGGCAATGACTTCTGCACGGACCTTTGAATCGATTGTCATTATTTTCAATCCGAACAGCACGGGGGATGCGCGCAGGCTGGCGGAGGGTCTTCTCGGCGAGCTGGAGGGTCTTCTTAGCTACCCGGTGGACATCAGGCTCCAGCCGACCAGCCATGCCGGTCATGCAGTGGAGCTGGCACGGGATGCTGTGAGCGGCGGCGGGGACGTGCTGGTGGTTTCCGTTAGTGGTGACGGCGGTTACAACGAGGTGGTCAACGGTGTGATGCAGGGAGGCAATCCCCGGGCCGTGTGTGCGGTGCTGGGGGCGGGCAATGCCAATGATCACCGGCGGAGCACCGGCACTCAGCCGCTGGGGGAAGCGATCGCCGCGGGCCGGGTGCGGAGCATCGATTTGCTGCGTGTGCACGCAGGCGGGGAAGCGGATTCGCCCGGGGAGTACGCGCACTCCTATGTCGGTTTCGGGCTGACGCCGGTGGTGGCGATGGACTTGGAAAAGGGCGGCAAGGGGGCCCTGAAGGAAATAGTCTCCGTGGTGCGGACCTTCTCGAAGTTTGAGCCCTTCGAAATACGTCAGGCCGACGGTGTGCGACGCCGCTTGGACAGCCTTGTGCTCGCGAATATTCCGGAGATGGCAAAGTACGCCACGCTCAGCGACGCGGACGACAAGCTTGCTGACGGCAAATTCGAAGTGGTCCGCTTTGCCCACATGCCGAAGTGGCGGGTGCTCTTGACGGCGCTGCGGGCCGCTACGACGGGCCTGGGGGACCAGCCCAGTGTGAGCAGCTACTCGTTCACCACCCTCAAGCCCCTGACGTACCAGATTGACGGTGAAGTGAAATCCGTTGACGCGGACATGCCGGTCAGGATCGAGTGCGCCCCGGCGGCCCTCTCCACCCTGGGATAAACAAGGCACCGCACCGTGCAATGAATCTCGTGGTGGAGCGATCTGGGATATAGTCAGCAAGCTTAGTACTTGCCGGGATGGACAACATAATAGGAGTACGAATGGAAATCTGGCCCGGATCGGCGTATCCCCTTGGCGCTACCTTCGACGGAACCGGAACCAACTTCGCCTTGTTCAGCGAGAGGGCCGAAAAAGTCGAGCTTTGCCTGTTTCAGGAGGACGGCTCCGAAACCAAAGTCGATGTCGTGGAAGTCGATGGTTATGTGTGGCACTGTTACTTGCCGCAGGTGCAGCCGGGACAGAAGTATGGCTACCGTGTGCACGGTCCGTATGACCCTGCCGCCGGTCAGCGCTTCAATCCCAACAAGCTCCTCCTGGACCCTTACGCGAAAGCAGTACATGGCCAGATCGACTGGGATCCCGCTCTGTTTTCTTACGACATGGGGGATCCGGACTCCCGCAACGACAAGGACTCTGCGCCCCACATGATGATGGGCGTGGTCATCAACCCGTTCTTCGACTGGGACGGCGACCATCTCCCGCGGATCGCGTACCACCGGTCCGTGATCTATGAGGCGCACGTCAAGGGCCTGACCCAGCTCCACCCGGAGGTTCCGGAAGAGCAGCGCGGCACCTACGCCGGCGTCGCACACCCGTCGGTCATCTCCCATCTGCAGAAGCTCGGCATCACGGCCATCGAACTCATGCCGGTCCATCAGTTCGTCAATGACGGCACTCTCGAGGACAGGGGGCTGAACAATTACTGGGGCTACAACACGATCGGGTTCTTCGCCCCGCACAACAGCTACAGCTCCGCGGGGGACACCGGCCAGCAGGTCCAGGATTTCAAGGCCATGGTCCGTTCGCTCCACCGGGCCGGTATCGAGGTCATTCTTGACGTCGTGTACAACCACACGGCCGAGGGCAACCACCTGGGCCCGACGCTGTCGTTCAAGGGCATCGACAACTCCGCGTACTACCGGCTGGTGGACGGTGATGAGAAGCACTACATGGATTACACCGGTACCGGTAACTCCTTGAACGTCCGCCAGCCGCATTCGTTGCAGTTGCTGATGGATTCCCTGCGGTACTGGGTCACGGAGATGCATGTGGACGGTTTCCGTTTCGATCTGGCTTCCACGTTGGCCCGGGAGTTCTATGAGGTGGATAAGCTGTCGACGTTCTTCGAACTGATCCAGCAGGATCCGGTGGTTTCGCAGGTCAAGCTGATCGCCGAGCCGTGGGACGTCGGTCCCGGCGGCTACCAGGTGGGCAACTTCCCGCCGCAATGGACGGAATGGAACGGCCAGTACCGGGACACGGTCCGCGACTTCTGGCGGGGCGAGCCCTCCACCCTCGGTGAGTTCGCCTCCCGGTTGACCGGTTCGGCGGACCTTTACGAGCACTCCGGGCGCCGCCCGGTGGCTTCCATCAACTTCGTCACGGCCCACGACGGCTTCACCTTGGCCGACCTGGTGTCCTATAACGAGAAGCACAACGAGGCCAACGGCGAGGGCAACAACGACGGCGAATCCCACAACCGTTCCTGGAACTGCGGCGTCGAGGGGCCCACGGAGGACCCGAAGGTCCTGGGCCTTCGTGCCCGCCAGCAGCGGAACTTCATCGCCTCCATGCTCCTGTCCCAGGGAGTCCCGATGCTGCTGCACGGTGACGAGCTCGGCCGGACGCAACGGGGCAACAACAACGGCTACTGCCAGGACTCCGAGCTGACCTGGATCAACTGGGACGGCGTGGACCAGCCGCTGGTGGAGTTCACGGCCGCGGTCAGTGCTTTGCGTGCCAAGCATCCCACTTTCCGGCGCAGCCGATTCTTCGACGGCCGGCCCGTGCACAGGGGCGAGGGAGAACCTCTTCCGGACATCGTCTGGCTCGACCCGGAGGGAGCCCTCATGCAGCCCGAGGACTGGGACAACGGTTTCGGCCGTTCGGTGGGCGTGTTCCTGAACGGTGACGGCATCCACGGCAGGGACAACCAGGGCCGGCGCATCACGGACGTCAACTTCCTGCTCTACTTCAACGCCCACGACGACGAGGTCAAGTTCAGGCTGCCTTCGGATGAGTACGCACCGGCCTGGGACATCCTCATCGATACAGCCGGCGTAGGCGCTGACTCCAAACCCGTCGGAGCAGACGGCATTGTCTCTCTCGCCGCGAAGTCCCTCGTGGTGCTTCGCGCGCACAGCACTCCCGAGGAGGTAGCCGATCACTCGGTGGCCGCGTCGCTCGCAGCGCTGACGCAGACGGCGACCGCCGAGACAGCGGCGCTCACGTCACCTACCGTTCCCGAGCCGAAAAAGACGAAGAAGCCGGCGGCAGCGCGGCGGCCAAGCAAGCGGAACACTCCGTGAAGGGTCGGCTATTTCTTGATCGGGGCCTTGCCTGTCAGTAAGCATGCTGATTGACTCAGAGGCGAAGCGCCGGACTGGCGCTGGTCTTCGTTTGCAAAGGAGATGCACCATGGGATTTCTCGCTTTTATTCTGCTCGGCCTGATCGCGGGCGCCATCGCGAAGGCCATTCTTCCTGGAAGGCAAGGCGGCGGCTTGCTGCTTACCCTTCTTCTGGGAGTTGTCGGAGCGTTTCTTGGTGGTTGGATCGGTTCTCTCGCCTTCGGTGGTGGACTGGGAGACTTCTTCGATCTGAGGACCTGGCTGCTGTCCATCCTGGGAGCCATCATCGTGCTTCTGATCTTCGGCGTAGTCAGAGGACGTCGAAGCAGGGTCTAGTCACGGAGGCAGGGACCTGTGGAGTACGCCCTTCTATCGTCCGTACCCGCGATGCTGGTCAGGCCTTCGCCGCCACGGGATCGTTCGGGTGTGGATTCAGCGGCGTGATCTTCACAGTCATCCACACATGCAACGGGAGCGAGGCCAGGATCTCCTTGAGATCGGCCTCCGTGTTGGCGCTCCAGAGGCCGAGAGTGCGCCACTCGCCCGGCTCCGTGGGCGGCCTCCACAATCGCAGGAGGTGGCCCATCTGCGCCAGTTCGGCAGCGCGGATAGCCTCGCGATCCTTGGTAGCGTCGACCGTCGATTCTGGCGTTCCATGCGGGACGTTCGTGGTGAGCGTGGTGAGGAATTCCATGGGACTGCTTTCTTTCTTGTTGTCAGATGCGGCCTGTTGTTAGATGCGGCCTGGGAGGCGATCGGTGACTTCCTGGACGATCCACAGATTGCCGTCGGGGTCTTCGAAGGAGCAGAAGGACGCGTAACTGGTGCGTTCGGGGTCGACGCCGGGCTGTCGCGCCTCAACGGGGAACGGCGGACCGTGCCAGATGTCAGTCACCTTGATGTCACGCCCGACGAGTTCGTGGTGGGCAGCTTCAATGTCGGACACGACGAGTGTGTTCACGGCTGAGCCCGGCTTGGCCGGGTTGAGACCTATGCCGAAGTCGACCGAGGTTCCCGAGCCCGGCGGGGTGAACTGGACAATGCGCAACCCCTCCATCGGGGCGGCGTCCTCGTCGAGGCGCCAAGCCAGTTGTTCGTAAAACTTCTTGGATCGGTCCGGGTCCGATACCGCGATGACCTGGACCTCGAGGTTCATCGGGATGCTTGCACTCATGGCTATCTGTCCTTTCGGTGTTTGTTGGTTGCCGGGCGGGTGCCCTTTCTTTGAGTCAACCCGAGTGCCCGTCTGCGGTCCACGACTTGTATCCGAACACTGGTAGGCCCCGCCTCTCACCGGTCATCCCGGCGTACAATCAACCCGTGGAACTCCGGCAGCTCACCTACTTCGTCGCTGTCGCCGAGGAGCTGCATTTCGGTCGAGCCGCAGAGCGGCTTCACATTGCCGGGCCGTCGCTCTCCCAGCAGATCATCAACCTCGAGCGCGAGCTCGGGACTCGGCTCCTCATCCGTGATCGCAGGCACGTCGAGCTGACGCCCGCCGGCAGCGAGTTCCTGACTGATGCCCGGGAGGTCTTGGCCGCTGCCGCACGAGCGTTCGATCGGGCTCGCAACGGCGACCGACAATTGCCGTTGCGGCTGGGCTATGTCAGTTGGCTTCCCCCAGGGATCGCGACAATGCCCAACCTTCGGATCCGTCTCGACGAGTGGGTCCTGCCATCACACACTCAGGCAGCGCGGGTGGCCGAAGGCAGCCTCGATCTCGCCATCGCGTGGATTGAGGAGGCCGACGTTGTGCGGCAGGGCCTGGCCGCCGAGCTTTTAGAGTACGAGCGACTGCAAGCGGTCATGCCAGGCACGCACCACGCGGCTCGTCACGACAGTGTGCCAGCAGCCGAACTCACGGTCCTCGTCGATGTCGACGAGGCGTCCTGGGACTCGTGGAACCGCTACGCCTTGGCCTTCGCGCAGGCCAGTGGCGCGTCCGTCACACAAATCGACGACGGTGGCATAACCGGACCCGCGTTCTTCGAGCACGTGGCCCGTTTGAGGCGCCCAGTGCTCCAGTCGCCCAAACGTCATGCCGCGCCGATGCCACCCACGTTGACCCGTCGGCCTGTCACGTCCCCGGTACCGCTGTGGGCTTGGGATCTGCTGCACCGCGCGGATGACACGCGGCCTATGGTCACGAGCGCGATCCGAACGTTGATCGACGGTGCCTCGGCGGCTGGGTGGCGAATACCGCCGACCGAAACCCACTGGCCCCCAACCATTGGAAAGCAAGCGTGATGGGTTTCGCACCCCTAGGACTGGATTTGGTCGTTGCCGAAAAGACCTGGCAGCCCGCCTGTATGGAGAAACACTGCTGTGCCTTCCGGTAGACGATGGTGGCGTGCTGCGCTGATTAAGCCGGCCATGGCGCGCCCGGTATATGTCGGATCGAGGATAATGCCTTCCATCCGAGCGGTCAGATGAATCGCTTCTCGTGCCGCCTCTGTGAGGTATTCGTATCCGGCGCCGACCTGCTCTTCATCAATGCGAAGCGCGCCGCTGGCAAAGCCCATCTCGTCGATGAGGCGTGCGACGGCGGCTCGC
Organism: Arthrobacter sp. SE2; assembly: GCF_058244265.1. Taxonomy (NCBI): domain Bacteria; kingdom Bacillati; phylum Actinomycetota; class Actinomycetes; order Micrococcales; family Micrococcaceae; genus Arthrobacter; species Arthrobacter sp. SE2. The sequence goes on from NZ_JBZAYA010000006.1 coordinate 212,925, forward strand.
GCATCTTTGAGCGCTCCAGAGTCAACACCGAATACGCGCTCCGCTCCGATGGCTGCGACCAGGCCAGCCATCGTCCCGCCGGAGCCTACTGCCACGGTGACGCTCCCCAGATCAGGTACCTGCTCGAGCAGCTCCATTCCCGCTTGCCGATACGCCTCCGCGCTGCGTGCGTTCGTTCCGCCGAAAGGTATCCGAAACGCGTCCCGTTCGCTCGCTAATTCTGCGGCGATGCTTTCAGTTTCCGAGGTCCCGGCGAATACAAGCTCAGCGCCCAGGATTTGATCGAGCAGAAGGTTGCCAGTGAGTTTTTCCGGGCGTGCTCCCGCAAGTACGAGTATCACGTGCATTCCAAGGCGAGCTCCCGCGGCAGCCGTGAGCCGCGCGTGATTGCTTTGCTGAGCGCCAGTGGTGACGATGACGCGCGCACCGTGCTTTACAGCGTCCGCCATCATGATTTCGAGCTTACGCACCTTGTTGCCACCGCCCGCAAGGCCCATCAGGTCATCGCGTTTGAAGACCAACCGATCTCGTGGGATGCCGAGGGGCGCAGCTAGCCGGGGTACCGCTTCTACCGGGGTCGGCCGTATAAAGAATTGCATCTTCTTTTCCATCCTTAGCTTCGTCTCAAAGGTCGCGGGAACGGGCGGACGGCGAAAGCTAGTCGGCGACGAGCCGCCGCCGAAGGGACACCGTTCCCAAAGCGAGCCCGACCGCGGCCGTCGCTAGCAGCACCGCGAGGTCCCGGCCCAGATTGTCGGTCGACTGGTAGAAGATCGCGGCCTCCAAGGCATCCACCCCGTAAAACGTCGGTGTGAAGTGCGCAATGGCCTGGATCCAATCCGGCAAGAACGCCGCAACACTGATTCCTCCGCTGAGGAAAAACAGGTAGATCGAAAGGTTGATGCCGGCCCCGGCAACGGCTGAGAAGCGCCGCAGCGCACCACCCAAAGCCGTGCCGAGCCCAGCGGCCGCTAGCGCGATCAGTCCAATCGCGGCCAGCGCCGGCAACCAATACCAGCCGGCAGGCCGGAGGACCCCAAAGGCGAACGACAAGACAAGGACAATCGCCGCCACGAGCATGGTTGTTACCCAGCACGCCAGGATCTTGCCGGCGATCACCGACCCGCGCCCGATCGGCGAGAGCAACAGCGCCTTGATGGTCAGGTCTTCGAACTCGCGGGCGGCGGCCAACCCGCCATTGACGATCCCCATGATCGTGAGTAGGAGCACGAGGATCGGCACGAGCTGAAACTGGACCAGACCGACGTCGTGCGGCCTCAGGTCCGATTCGGCCACGCCGACCATGATCGGCGTGTCCGGCTGGCCGGCATAAAAGTTGGTAATGGCAGCCGGAACTGAACGGCGCAGATCGTTCGTGAAGTCGAGGTTCAGGTTGTTGATCCGCACGCTGACGGGGTCGGGCCGCTGTGCCCGGTAGTCGTCGTCGAACGTGGCGGGTACGGTAATGACCGCCGCGACTTGGAGCGTGTCCAGGAGGTGGGTGGCTTCAACGGGGTCGGCCCGTTGGACGCGGAACGCGTCCGATCCCTCAAGGATCGAGACGAGTCGCTGCGCCTGCGGCCCGCTGTCCTCAACCACCAGTGCGACCGGGTTCCGGCCGACCGCCCCGGCCACCACGAAGATGATCAGCAGGAACGCGACAGGCGGCAGCAGGCTGGCCAGAATCGCCGACGGCGTCCGGAACCAGGTCAGGATGTCTTTCGCCGCGATGGCGAGCACCGCACGGCCGGCGGCCATCAGTGCCTCGCCCCCCGCCGGCCGAACACGAAGGCCGTGCACCCGATGGCCGCCAAGCTGAAGGCTGCCAGCACGATGGCGTCCACAGCCAGGCCTTGCGGGGCCGTCTGGTAACCGTGGAAGGCGTGCTGGAAGGCGGCGATCGCATACGTGAGAGGCGATATCGCGGCGATCCCTCCAGGGATGGCGCCCAGCCAGTTCGCCGGCCCGAACGGTCCGCTCAAGAAGAACAGGGGAAGGACGGCCGCGATGGATAAGGGGATTGCCTGTTGCCTCCGGCGGACCAGAGTCCCGACCAGGACACCGCGGGCGAGGAACGCCGCCAGAATCAGGAGTCCGAAGCCCAACACCTCGAAGGGATGGAGCGGATGGACCCCGATAAAAAGGACCACGACGGCGAGTAGCAGCAGCGCGGACGCCGCCGCGAGGACTGCGGCTCCCAGGACCTTGCCCACCCCGATGGTCAAACGGCTCACAGGCGCCAGCGCGAGTTCCTTGATGGTCCCGAGTTCGTAGTCCCGCGCGGTATTGACGCTGCCTTGCAGTTGGGACGCGAGCATCAGGCCGGCAACCATGATGCTCACGGCGAGATACGGAATGTAGCCCGTGTCCTGGGCTTGGACGTCGGATTCGCGGGCTGTCACCACCACCTGATCGGGGAAGGCGTCCGCGTAGAAGGACGTGATGGACAGGGGCACCGCCCTACGGATGTCGTTCGTGAAGTCGACGTTCAAGTTGTTGACTTCCACCGGAATCTCGATTCGCGCTCCGGCGGCGAGGGCGGCGTCGAACTCTTGTGGGACGGTCACGACGGCGACAATGCTGCCGGAGCGGATCTCCCGTTCTGCATCGGACGGCGTTGCGGTGTGGATGATGAACGAATGCGCGCCGTCCATGGCCTGGACGAAACGTTCCGCCAGCGGTCCGTGATCATTCATCACGACCGCGATCGGTGCTTGGCCGCCGCTGATCGCGAAGAGCAGGAAGAGAAGCAAAAAGTTGATCGGGATCAGGACGCCGATGATCGCGAACAACGGCTCCCGGAGGGTGAGCCGGATGTCCGTCGCCGCCACGGCCCGGACCACACGCAGGTCATGGCGGAGGCTCATTCCCGGAGCTCCTTGCCCGTCAGGCTCAGGAAGACCTCGTCGAGGCTCGGTTCGCGGCTCTGGATTTCCTCCAGGCTCATGGATCCGACGACGGCGGTCACCACTTTGCCGGTGACGTCGGCACCACCCTCCACAGTGACCTTCAGCGAGCCGTCGGAAGCAACTGCCGAGACAACCCCGGGGAGCGCAAGGACCCTCCGAACGATGTCCTCGCCGGGAGCAGGATGTGTGCGCATTTCAAGCACCGTGTCACCGAAGCTGCGCCGCAGCTTGGATGGCGAATCGAGCGCCACCAGCCGTCCGCGGTCGATGATGGCCAAGCGATCGCACAAGACGTTGGCTTCCTCAAGGTAGTTGCTGGTGAGGAGTACGGTGGTGCCGTGTTCCTTGAGTTCGAGGATCCTGTCCCAGAGGGCATGCCTGCTTTGCACGTCGACTCCGAGGGTCGGTTCGTCGAAGTAGAGCAGTTCGGGTTCGTGGAGGAGTGCCCGGACCAGGGCGAGGCGTCGTTTCATGCCACCGGAGAAGGTGGAAACGCGGCTCTTCCGGCGTTCCACCAACTGCGCAAGCTCAAGTAGCGAGGTGATCTTCCTATCGAGACCATGCTTGGGCACGTCGAAGAGGTCGGCATGAAACCGGAGGTTGGCATCGGCCGTGAGTTCCTCGTAAAGCGCGTTCTCCTGCGGTACCGTCCCGAGCGAGCGCCGGATCCTGCGCGGATCCTTCAGCAGGTCGATGCCCAGGACCCTGACCGCGCCGGAGCTTGGGCGGCTGAGGCCGCTGATCATGTCGATGGTGGTCGTTTTGCCGGAGCCGTTGGGCCCGAGAAGGCCGAAAATCTCCCCGCGTTCAACCTGCAGGCTGAGGTCGTCGACGGCGGTGAGGGAACCGAATCGCTTTGTCACGCCTATGAGCTCAATGGCCGTTTCAGTCATGCCTTTTCCTCCCCGGACAGCGGGAGCAGGAACGCGGTCGCGATCCGATGCGCAGACTCATTTGGCGGCGTCACGGCTCCATGATGGGGCGGTGCCGAACAAAATACAAGCGGTCTCGCTGACTCATCGAAGTAGTGACAAGGAGCGTGCAGAATCCCGACGCACCCATCACGGGCCTGCGAGGAAGTTAAGGAAAATTGTATACAGTATTCAAAAGACGGAGTAGGGTGATGCGTATCACGCAGCATGGCTGGCCGCCCCGCTGCCCGAACCCACTGAAGGAACCGCAATGACGCGCACCACCCGATTCAGGGCACTAACACTTTCCCTGGCCGCCATGACGCTCGTGGCACTGGCAGGCTGTTCCGAGGGCGGCAGTACGGCCACGTCCGGAACGCAGAATCCTGCCATCGATACCACCGCGGTGAAGGCCGTCATCGACCAGGCGAAGGCGGCACCGTCGTTTTCCGCACCGGGTCCGGCTTTCGATGCTTCCAAGGCCAAGGGGAAAGTCGTGGCCAACATCAGCTTGAACAGCACTGTTCCGTTCAACCAGATTGTTGACGCCGCGATGGGAGACGCCGGCAAGGCTGTCGGAGTCAAGGTGGTTCAGTTCACCAACCAGGGACAGGTGTCGCAATGGATCCAGGGAATGGACAGCGCCATCGCCCAAAAGGTCGATGCGATCGTCCTCGAGGGCTCACCTGACCCGAAGCTCCTCGGACCACAGATTGCCGCGGCCAAGGCGGCAGGGATTCCCGTCATCAGCACCCACCTTTACGACGAGTCCTACATCGGTTCTGCAAAGAAGGATCTTCCTGACGTGACGGCCTTCGTGGACGCCCACCACTACCGCGCGGGGACGCTGATGGCCGACTATGCGATTGCGCAATCCGGCGGTCATGTGAACGCCTACTTTGTGGCCTCCAATGAAGTCCAGCCCAGCGCGGGGATCGCGTCCGCATTCAGTGACGAACTAAAGGCCCGTTGCCCCGACAGCTGCAAGGCCAAGGTCGTGAACATCCCGATTTCGAACTGGGCGACCGACGTCCCCACCCAGGTCCAGGCTGCCCTGCTCAGCGACCCGACCATCAACTATGTTGTCCCGGTGTTCGACGGAATGACTCCGTTGCTTGGCACTGGCATCACCCAGGCGGGTAAGACAGACAGCGTCAAGATTGTTGCCTACAACGGAACAGCCTCGGTACTGAGCATGATCCAGGCGAAGAACCTGGTCGCAGCCGAGATCGGCGAACCCCTCGAATGGCTGGGATGGGCCAACATGGACCAGGTCCTTCGTGTCCTCACCGGAACGGCCCCGCTTGCCAGTGAAAAAACTCCGTTGCGGCTCTTCGACGCAAGCAATGTCAATGAGACGGGAACACCCGCAAACCAGAAGGATGGCTACGGGGATCCGGCGAAATTCCAGGACGGATACAAGACCCTCTGGGGCGTGAAGTAATGTCAGCCGTTCTGCAGATCAGCAACCTCGCCAAGACCTTCGGCGGAGTCAAGGCGCTGCAAGGGGTTGACCTCACAGTCAACGCGGGCGAGATTCACGGGCTTCTGGGCCAGAACGGTTCCGGGAAGTCCACGCTCATCAAGGTGCTCGCCGGATTCCACGAACCGGATGCCGGTGGCCGTTTGCTGGTGAACGGAAACGAAGTCAGACTTCCGCTTGCTCCCGGAGACTACAAGGCGCTGGGGATGAGGTTTGTCCACCAGGATCTAGGTCTCATCTCCAGTCTGAGCGTTCTGGAGAATCTGTTTCTCGATGAGATTTCCACTGGACACTCCGCGGGCATCCGGTGGAGGTCCTGGCGCCAAATCGCCAATGAGTTCTTCAGGAAGTACAAAGTCGAGCTGGATCCGTCCGCTGCGGTCAGCACGCTTCGGCCTGTCGAACGGGCGCTGCTGGCAATTGTCCGGGCCGTTTCCGGTGCGCCTCGCAACGGTCTCTTGGTCCTTGATGAACCGACGGTGTTCCTGCCGCAGGACGACACGGAGATGCTCTTCGATCTGACCCGCAACGTCGCCGCGGGCGGGGCCGGGGTGTTGTTCGTCTCTCACGACCTCGAAGAAGTGAAGCGCCTTACGAACCGATTCACCGTATTCCGGGACGGCCGCGTTGTCGGCAACGGCGCGACGGAGCAGACCAGCCGCGAGGAATTGGTCAAGTTGATCGTAGGCCACGAGCTCAAGGCTGTGTCTCACCGCAGCGCCGCGCAAATCGCGGCCACCAAACCAGTCGCAGTCATTGACGGGCTCAGGGGGGGCCTCGTCGCCGAGGCATCCTTCGCCGTTCATGAGGGAGAAATCCTCGGGGTGACAGGTCTGTCGGGCTCCGGTTTCGAGGATCTTCCCTACATTCTGTTCGGCGCGGCCAAAGCAGAGACCGGCACGCTGGCCTTGAACGGATCAGTCGTGCGTTTGCGGGGCCAAAACCCGACCAGCGCCTTCCGGTCAGGCATGGCGCTTGTTCCGGCCGACCGGCCGCGCGACGGGGCGATTCTCTCCCTCTCGGTCCTGGACAACGTCAGCATGCAGACCATGGACCAATTCCAGAAGGGCCCCATCCTTCGCCGCTCCCGCATGCGCGAGGAGGCCAGGAAGGTTCTTTCCGCCTTCCAGGTGCGGCCCAATGATCCGACCCTGCCTTGTTCAAGCCTGTCCGGCGGCAACCAGCAAAAGGTTCTCATGGCCAAATGGCTGCAGACCAGACCGTCACTGCTGATGGTCCATGAGCCGACACAGGGCGTCGACGTCGGCGCCCGTGAAGAAATTTTCAGCGTATTGCGGTCAGCGACCGCAGAAGGGATGGCTGTGCTATGCGCGAGCAGCGACCACGAACAACTGGCATTGATCTGCGACCGCGTCCTGGTGTTCAGGCAGGGACGGATCGTGACGGAATTGACCGGAACCCACGTGAACAAGGAAGAGATCTCGGAGCAGTCGTACGCCGTGGACCAGGACGCCCAACCGGCGGAGGCCTCATGACCCTTCTCAAGGGCGCGGGCCGGCTCAGCCTTGTTCAGCGCATCGCACTGCCCGGTGCGTGGCTACTGCTGATCATAGGCTTCGGTATCGCCAACCCCCACGTCTTCCTGACACCGGCAACGTTTCAGACCATGTTCGGCTCCCAAGCCGTCCTCCTCGTCCTGACCCTGGCCCTGATCGTTCCCCTCACTGCGGGCGACTACGACCTCTCGGTCGGTGCAGTGCTCACCCTGTCGGCCATGATGATCGCTATCCTCAACGTCCAATACGGCTGGCCCATCTGGGCAGCCATCATCGCCGCCCTCGCGATGGGCCTGCTGGTCGGTTTCCTCAACGGCATCATCATGGTTTTCTTCGGGATTGAATCCCTGATCGTCACCCTCGGCATGGGTACCTTACTCGGCGGAATTACCCTCTGGGTCAGCAACTCCGCAACCATTTCGGGCATCTCACACACTCTGGTGGACTGGGTCATCGTAAAACGCTTTGGCGGCATTTCCTTGGCGTTCTTTTACGCCATCGGCTTGTGCGCCCTGCTGTGGTGGATCATGGAATACACCTCCATCGGACGCCGCCTGCTCTTCGTCGGGCGCGGCCGGAACGTCTCCAAGCTCAGCGGTGTCCGCGTCGGACGCGTCCGGGTCGGCGCCCTGATGGGGTCCTCGACCCTGGCTGCAGTCGCGGGAGTCCTTTACGCCGGGACCTCAGGCGGCGCCGATCCCACCTCGGGCACGAACCTCTTGCTTCCCGCTTTCGCAGCGGCGTTCCTCGGCGCGACGAGCATCATGCCCGGCAGGTTCAATCCGTGGGGGACCGCCATCGCCGTGTACTTCCTGGTCACCGGAATCACCGGGCTGCAACTCATGGGGATCCAGTCCTACGTCCAGCAGCTCTTCTACGGCGGTGCCCTGCTCGTAGCGGTCGCCTTGTCCCAGCTGTCCCGACGCCGCGTTCCATTGGACAACGGATGACGCGCGTCATCGAAGCTGCAAAGGATCTGCTCGCCGTTCTCGAAGCAGAGCCTTCAGCGGACACCGTGGAGGACATGATCGCAGTCCAGACATTGGCGCTGGAGAACAAGACCGCCGCCGTGGTCACGCTCACCCGCCCGGCCCAGCACAACGCCCTGACCCTCGCCGGCTGGCAGCGCCTCGGCGCAGTTTTCACTGGCCTACGCGATGACCCCGCCGTGCGCGTCGTCATCGTGAAGGGCGCCGGGGGACGAGCCTTCGGTGCGGGCGCCGACATCTCGGAGTTCCCGGCAAAGCGCCTAGGGACCACCGCGGCAGACCGATACAACGCAGCGATCGCCGTGGCCCTGCAGGCGATCCAATCCGTGCCCTTCCCGGTGATCGCCATGATCGATGGCCTGGCCGTCGGAGGCGGATGTGAACTCGCAACAGCCTGCGACATCCGCCTGGCCAGCAGCGGCTCGCGTTTCGGCATTCCGATCGGCAAGCTCGGCGTGACGCTGGGGCTCACCGAGACACGCGCCGTCGCCGGCCTCATCGGAGCCGCCAACCTCAAATACCTCGTCTACAGCGGCACCCTCGCCACCGCAGACCAGGCCTTGGCCTGGGGCCTTGTCCAAAAGGTCGTCGAAGCCGGGGAACTCAGCGCCGAAACGGCCCGCCTGGCATGGAACATTGTCGAAAGCTCGGAAGTCACGGTCCGGGCCACCAAACAGGTAACGGCACTGGCCGCCGACCCCGCGGTCACGGACGGGCACGAACTGATCCGGGAACTGCACACCCAGGCCTACGGGGGAAACGATCTCCGCGAAGGAATCGACGCATTTCTCACCGGCCGAACCCCGAAATTCACTGACGGAAGGATCCCCTCTCATGGCCGCTCTTGACGGATTGAAAGTCATTGACCTTACCCGCTACCTTTCGGGCCCGACGTTGACGATGCTCCTGGCAGATCTTGGGGCCGACGTCATCAAGATCGAGACCCTCCCGACCGGGGACCCGGCCCGCCAGTCCGGCCCGTTCCACGGGGATGAAAGCGTCTACTATCTTGCATCGAACCGCAACAAGCGCTCGTTTGCCGTGGATCTCCGACAAGCGGAAGGCCGGGACCTGCTGCTGGGGCTCATCGATGACGCCGATGTATTCGTGCAGAACTTCCGACCGGGGACCGCCGAACAGATGGGGCTGGGCGCCGAAGTGCTCCGGGCCCGCAATCCGCGGCTGATCTACGTCAACATCAGTGGGTTCGGCACGCAGCCGCCAGGCGACGCGCTTCCCGGATTCGATCAAACGGCACAGGCAATGTCCGGGCTCATGAGCGTGACCGGGACACAGGAGACCGGGCCGCTGCGCGTCGGGATTGCCATCAGCGACTCAGCCACGGGCGTCTTCGCGGCCGTCGGCGTCCTCGCAGCTCTGCACGAGCGCGACCGGACGGGCCGGGGATCGCTAGTCGAATCGTCCTTGATGGAGTCCACCCTGACACTGATGTCGTACCAGGCACAGAAGTACCTCAGCCTGGGAGTCGTCCCGGGACGCGACGGGAACGACCACCCGATCATGTTCCCGCAGGGGACGTTCAAGACCCGGGACGCGTCGGTGACCCTCGCATCGGGGAACGAAAAGATGTGGCGGCGTCTCTGCACCGTGTTGAACCTGGATGCTTTGGCCGAGGACCCCAGATTCGCCGACAACGCAGGCCGCATGACCAACCGCGTCGAGCTGCGCCGTCTCATCGAGGATGCCCTGGCAACACGGGGCGCGGAAGAGTGGATCCCGCTCATCAACGACGCCGGCATCCCCTGCGGACGCGTGCTGGATCTGGAACAGGCCTTGAACCACCCGATTACCGCGGCTCTGGGCATGGTACAAACAGTCGAGCACCCGGAACTGGGTACGATGAAAGTGCTTGGCCAGGCGGTCAAGGTCCAGGGCAGCGAAGAGGGCTGGCTGCGCCGCCCCGCACCCATGCTGGGCGAACACACGCTGGAAATCGCGGCGGAACTTGGCGTCTCGTCGTCGGAAATCACCCGCCTGAGGGAGGCCGGTATCATCACCGGTCCGGTCCACGTCCACCCGGACCCGGACAGCGTTAGCAATGGCGGACTATGAACCCGAAACACGATCAGGAGACAACATGAGCGCTGAAGCAACGGCCCACGGCACCAGTAAAGTCGTCGTCCCGACGATGGCCGACGCCGTCGTCCAGCGGTTGAGGGGCCTGATCGTGTCAGGCGAATTCCGGCCCGGGGAACGGCTCGTCGAGGAACGGCTGTCGGAGATGTTCGGCGTCAGCCGGCCACCGCTGCGAGAGGCCTTGCGGATACTTCAACGGGACGGGCTGGTCCAAAGCCTTCCCCGCCGGGGCTTTATCGTCATCCCCATCACGGCCGAAGACGTCCGGGAGATCTATTCCCTCCGCTTCGCCCTGGAGCGGATGGCCGTGGAACTGGGCATGCCGGTCCTGGACCCGAATCGGCTTCAGCCCATGCGCGATGCCCTCGAGGACATGCGCGTCGCGGCCGAGGAAATGAACGATGAAGCAGCGGTCGAGGCCAACAGCCGCTTCCACCTGGCCTTGGTCTCCCTGCCGGGCCACAGACGGCTCATCAACACCTACGAAGGACTCCGCCTTCAGCTCGAACTCTGCATGGGATACAACCTGAAGTTCCGTGAACAGATGTTTGGTGACCGCAAAGACATGCACCCGCGCCATGCCCAACTGCTGAAAAGCATCGAAACAGGCGACAAGGAAGCTGTCCTGTACGAGATCGCCCACCACGGCAACGCGTCTCTCCTTGAAAATCTCGATGATCTGATTGGCACTGGAGGGTGACCACCACCCCTGTAACCTTGCGGGAGCTCGCGGCGCAGGTGCGGTCCGGACGGTTGGCCGGTGACGCCCTTGTGAAGCATGCGGGGGACCAGATTGAACACCGCAACGGCCCACTCAATGCCTTGGTCTGCAGCCGAAGCGCCGATGCCCTGCAAGAATCCGCTACATCGGCCTGGACAGACCGCCCGCTTGCCGGCATCCCGTTCACCGTCAAAGACATGCTCGCGACCGCGGACCTTCCGACTACCTGTGGATCCCGGATTCTTAAAGGCTGGAGCGCTGGAACAGACGCAACGGCCGTGGCCAGAATGCGTGCTGCCGGTGGCATCCTCATGGGCAAGTCCAACTGTCCGGAGTTTGCCCTAGGGGTGGACACGAACAACGAACTATTCGGCAGGACATTCAACCCTCTCGGAGCATGGACTCCGGGGGGATCCAGCGGCGGTGAGGCCGCCGCGATTGCCGCCGAAATGTCATTGGTGGGCATCGGGAGCGACTACGGCGGCTCGATCCGCTGGCCGGCCCAGTGCGCAGGCCTCGTCGGTCTGCGTCCAACCGTGGGGCGCGTCCCCAGGTCGGGGGAGCAACCAACCCTTCCCGGTTCCGATGCGCTTGGAGTGGAGGCAGTCTCCTTTCAGGACGCCGTCCAGGTCATCGGCCCGATAGGCCGCAGCATCGATGACATGCACACAGTGCTTTCCGTGATCAGCGGTCCAGACGGCATCGACCCGATCGCGGTCGACGAGCCGCTGGGAAACTACCGCGAATTGGACCCACGAGACATCGGAGTCCGCTGGGGTACCCACATCGGGAACGTACCGGTCGACCCCGAGGTTGTGCGAACTGTCCTTTTCGCGGTCGAAGCCCTCAGGTCATCCGGAACACGTGTCCAGGAGGGCCTGCCCGAGGCAGTCGCCGACGGGCTGCAGGTCTATGACCGGCTCCGTGCCGCAGACGCCATGACCACCATCGCCGCCCTCGATGCTGCCCGACCAGGGCTCATTGGCGCCCCCGTGCGGGCCATACTGGGAAACCGGACGGAACCCGGCCCGGCCGAACGGGCCGCGCTGTGGGAACACAGGAACCAGATTGTCGCCCGGCTTCGCCAGTGGCTCACGGGGGAGCGGGCACTCATTCTGCCGGTGAGCGTTGACATACCGCGGGACCTACAGGGCAATGTAGGGAACTTCCACCTGCTGGCCCCCAGCCGGGCCATCAGCCTTTTCGGCTTCCCGTCCCTGTCCGTGCCCGTCGCCACGGCCCACTCGGGAGCGCCCATCTCCGTCCAGATCGTCGCGCCCCCTTTCAGGGAAGACGTCGCACTCGCGCTCGGCGCGGCGCTGGAACAAGCGTCCGAATGGGTGCGCACCACAACACTGACGAACAGGATCCCGGATGCGAACTGACGTGCATGTATGCCAGATGCGAACCCCGGCCGATGTCTCGGAGATCGTCAAGCTCTTCGACGCCGGAACTATCGATCCCGCCGACGTCGTCGCCGTCGTGGGCAAAAGCGAGGGGACCGGCCTAGGCCGGGACGTCGGCCGGGAGACCGCCGACCTGGCAATCCGGACACTCCTCGCCGAGCGGACCGGATGCAGCCCGGCTGAGATCGCCGATCGGGTCTGCATCGTGCTTTCCGGGGGCAGTCCCGGCGTGATCACGCCCCACGTTGCCCTCTTCACGCGGACGGCCGATCCCGCGCCGAAACCGGACAACGGCAGTCCGCGCCTCGTCGTCGGGCTGTCGCATTCGGAGGAAATCCTCCCCGAGGAAGTCGGGCGGATGGGGCAGATCTCCAAGGTCCGCTCGGCCGTCAGTACTGCCATGGAGGATGCCGGGCTGACGGATCCGTCCGATGTCCACCTCGTCCTCGTCAAGGCGCCGTCCCTGACCGCCGAGTCGATCGCGGACGCGAACTCCCGTGGCCATGAAACTGTCACCAGGGACGTCTCTATTGGAGCTGAGGGCGCCATCTGCTACTCCAACGACGGATCCGCGCTCGGCGTCGCCCTCGCCTTGGGCGAGGCAGACGACGATCAAGTACACGATTCGATGGTCCGCAGGGACTGGTCGGTGTTCTCGGACGTCGCCATGACTTCTTCCGGGGGCGAGAAAACACATGCCGAAGTTCTGTTGCTGGGCAATTCAACCGACTCGTCCAGCCCACTGCGTATCGGGCACCGGTCGATGCGGACCATTATCGACGCATCTGCTGTAAGCGGTGCCCTCGAATCCGCAGGCATAGGATCCGGCTGCGACGTCAGTGAAACCTCAAAAGCCGTTGTGTACGCCTTGGCGAAGATGATCATGCCCGAAACAGCGGAGCTGGACGGCCGGCGAATCACCATGCTGGACGACCAGGTCGGGTACCACGTCGCCAAGGCAATGGGCGGCTTTCTCCTGGCCTCGCTGACCGGACACACCACGGTCTTCGTCAGCGGTGGTGAGCGGAATTCACATCAGGGCCCTCCCAACGGCAACCCGCTGGCCATCATTGTGAGGGCGACGGAATGAAGGACTCGCCGCTGTTGCACCCTGTCTACGCATTGGGGCCCATCTTTCGAAGGAACCGATATGAACTCGCCTGAAAGCGCTAATAGTTCCGAACCGACTTGCTACTTGGGAGAGCGAACAAACGGCGGCCCTCCCACGCGGGCAGATGGTTTCGTCACTGATTGGGCGGCCCTCCATCCCGGCGAGCAAGTCCAGGTGTACAGGGATGCGGAGATGTTGACGGCGGGAACCGTAGACGCAACGATGCCCGACGGCACGGGCGTCTGGCTCATGCAGCACAAAGGACTCGGGCGGCGCCTCTATCACCGATGCGAAGACCTCCGAATCGCAAGGCCCCGATATTCCTAGGCCCGACGCTGCGTGACTAATGACGGCTTCTCTGCGCGGAATCCGAGCGTGGAGCGTGGAGCTGCATGTGAACTGACTCACAAGGCTGCAACCTGCTCGCAACCCTCCCGCCCCTAGGCTGAAGCCAACGCTCCATCGACCTGCCCGCAACGGGGCTCGCGATGGTTGTGTTTCGGGCATCAGGCCGCGATGGTCCAGGCCACGACAGCGATATGCCAGCGAACTCCTTGTGGTCAGCGGCTACTCGGAACGTGAGCCGACGCCTTTCGGCCCCGGCGCCCAAATTTCATTCTCCATTTGCTCAACGCTTTAACGACGCAAGGATTTCGCCAATGACGACGACAATGCAAGCAGCCGTAGTAACTGAATTAGGTAAAGACCTTCAGATCCAGTCCCTTCCCATTCCTGTTCCCGGCCGGGGGGAAGCGCTGGTCAGGGTCATGACCACCGGGGTCTGCCACACGGACCTGCACGCCGCGGAGGGCGATTGGCCGGTCAAGCCTTCACCGCCGTTCGTGCCCGGCCATGAAGGCGTGGGCGAAGTGGTGGCCCTCGGTGAGGGCGTGGCCGACCTGGCCGTCGGGGATCTGGTGGGCAATGCCTGGCTCTGGTCTGCCTGTGGCGATTGCCAGTTCTGCCGGACCGGTTGGGAAACGCTGTGCGAGGCCCAGAAGAACGCCGGTTACAGCGTGGATGGCTCCTTCGGGGAGTACATGCTGGTGGAGAGCCGGTTCGCGGCGAGGATTCCGGCAGGTTCGGACCCTGTGGAGGTTGCCCCGGTGCTGTGCGCCGGCGTCACGGTCTACAAGGGATTGAAGATGACCGAGGCCAAGCCGGGCCAATGGGTCACCATTTCCGGCATCGGCGGCCTGGGCCACATCGCCGTCCAGTACGCGGTGGCCATGGGCCTGCGGGTTGCCGCGGTGGACATCGCCGACGACAAGCTCGCCCTCGCCAAAAAACACGGTGCCGAGCTTACGGTCAACGCGTTGCACGAAGATCCCGCGGAAGTCATCCAGCGGGAAACCGGGGGCTGCCATGGTGTCCTGGTCACGGCGGTGCATCCTTCGGCGTTCGGGCAGGCGATCGGCATGGCCAGGCGTGGCGGGACGATCGTCTTCAACGGGCTTCCGCCGGGAGACTTTCCTGCGCCGATCTTCGAGATTGTGCTCAAGGGCCTGACCGTCCGTGGCTCGATCGTGGGAACGCGCCAGGACCTGGAGGAAGCGCTGGACTTCTACGCCCAGGGCAAGATCCACCCGACCGTGTCCACGAGGGAACTCTCCGAGGTCAACGCGGTCCTTGACGAAATGAAGCACGCCAAGATCGACGGCCGCGTGGTCATTAAATACTGATCGAATTCAGCCGCGGACGATGCTCGGACATCGACTCGTGTGCATTTCAACAGAACAGCTTAGTGAGACCTAAGGAGCTTAGCTATGTCCAACGCCCGCACCGAAGCATCATACAGGCCACCTCATCCCGGCGATGCCCTCGAAAACCTTCTTCACGAGGACCGGAAGTTCGCGCCCACCCCTGAGTTCGCCGCGAATGCGGTAGTCGGCGCCGAAGTCTACGCGGAAGCGGCTGCGGACCGTCCCGCGTTCTGGGCGAAGCAGGCCCGCGAACTGCTGGAGTGGGAGACGGACTTCAGCCAGGCCCTGGACTGGTCCGACCCGCCGTTCGCGAAGTGGTTCGTCGGCGGGCAGGTCAACGCCGCGTACAACGCCCTGGACCGGCACGTGGAGAACGGGCTCGGGGACCGGGTGGCGATCCACTTCGAGGGTGAACCGGGCGATACCCGTTCCTACACGTACGCGCAGCTCACCGAAGAGGTGAAGAAAGCCGCGAACGCGTTCGAATCCGTCGGGGTAGCGAAGGGCGACCGGGTGGCCGTGTACCTGCCGATGATCCCGGAAGCGGTGATCACGATGCTGGCCTGTGCCCGGATCGGGGCCGTGCATTCGGTGGTGTTCGGCGGTTTCTCCGCGGACGCGCTGCGCTCCAGGATCGATGATGCCGAGGCCAAGCTTGTGGTCACCGCGGACGGCACCTACCGGCGCGGCAAGCCCAGCCCGCTCAAACCCGCCGTGGACCAGGCCCTCACCGCCCCCGGCCACACCGTGGAGAACGTGGTGGTGGTCAGGCGCAACGGTGAGCCGGTGGACTGGCACGAGGGCCGGGACCAGTGGTGGGAGGACACGGTCGGGACCGCGTCCGGCGAGCACACCGCCGTCGGGCACGACGCCGAACACCCGCTCTTCATCCTGTACACCTCCGGGACCACGGGCAAGCCCAAGGGCATCCTGCACACCACCGGCGGGTACCTTACCCAGACCGCGTACACCCACAGGGCGGTGTTCGACCTGCACCCGGACACGGACGTGTTCTGGTGCACCGCCGACGTCGGCTGGGTCACCGGCCACTCCTACGTCGCCTACGCACCGCTGGTCAACGGCGCCACCCAGGTCATGTACGAGGGCACCCCGGATTCCCCGCACCAGGGCCGCTGGTGGGAAATCGTGGAGAAGTACAAGGTCTCCATCCTCTACACCGCCCCCACCGCGATCCGGACGTTCATGAAATGGGGCAAGGAGATCCCGGGCAAGTACGATCTGTCCTCGATCCGGGTCCTGGGTTCGGTGGGGGAGCCCATCAACCCCGAGGCGTGGATGTGGTACCGGGAGGTCATCGGCTCCAATGCCGGCAAGAACGGGGAAAAGAAGGAACACCCTGCCCCGATCGTGGACACCTGGTGGCAGACCGAGACCGGCGCCCAGATGATCGCGCCCCTTCCGGGGGTCACGGCGACCAAGCCGGGTTCGGCGCAGGTGGCGCTGCCGGGCATCGCGATCGACGTCGTGGACGAGGCCGGGGAGTCCGTCCCGGACGGGCACGGAGGCTACCTCGTGGTCCGCGAACCCTGGCCGGCCATGCTCCGCGGCATCTGGGGGGACCCGGAACGGTTCAAGGAGACCTACTGGTCCCGTTTCGAGGGCATGTACTTCGCCGGCGACGGGGCCAAGAAAGACGACGACGGCGATATCTGGCTCCTGGGCCGGGTCGATGACGTCATGAACATCTCCGGCCACCGGCTCTCCACCACCGAAATCGAATCCGCGCTCGTCTCCCACCCCTGGGTGGCGGAGGCCGCCGTCGTCGGGGCCTCCGACGAAACCACCGGCCAGGCCGTCGTCGCGTTCGTCATCCTGCGCGAATCCGCCCCGTCGGGACAGGACAGCGGCGACGCCACCGTCGCCGAACTGCGCAACCACGTCGGCAAGGAAATCGGCCCCATCGCCAAGCCCAGGCACATCCTCGTGGTCCCGGAACTGCCCAAGACCCGTTCCGGGAAGATCATGCGCCGCCTCCTCAAAGACGTCGCCGAAGGCCGCGAACCCGGCGACGCCACCACCCTCTCCGATCCAACGATCATGTCCCAGATCGCGCAGTCGCTGAAGCCTTCGTTGTAAGAGCCCACCACAGCTCGGCCCTGCCGGATTCCGTTGAGGGAATCCGACAGGGCCGATTACTGTTCCGGGATCACTGATGCCGGTGGTTCCAGGATTACCGTCCGCCGGCTATGGACACCCTGCTTGGGTTTTCGATGGCGCCCATTAGCTTGTCGGTGACATCCTCGATTCCGCCCTGGCCATTAACCTTTCTCAGTATGCCGCGCTCGGCATACTTGGTCACTACGGCTTCGGTCTGCTCGTGGTACAGGTCCAGCCGGTGGCGGATAACGGCTTCGTTGTCGTCGCTGCGGCCGGTCTCCTTGGCGCGGCCCAGCAGGCGATGGACCAGTTCGTCGTCATCGGCGGTCAGCTGCAGGACAACGTCAAGCTTCTGCTCACCGGTGGCGAGGATCTCATCGAGGTAGTCCACCTGTGACGTGGTGCGCGGGTACCCGTCGAGCAGGAAGCCGTTTTCGACGTCGTCCTCGCTGAGGCGGCTGCGCACCATCTCGTTGGTGATCGTGTCGGGGACAAAGTCACCGGCATCCATGTACTTCGTGGCTTCGATGCCAAGGGGCGTCCCGCCCTTCACGTTGGCGCGGAAGATGTCTCCGGTGGAGATCGCAACGACGCCGAGGCGTTCGGAGATCCGTTCCGCCTGCGTGCCTTTGCCGGAACCGGGCGGCCCAATAATCAGCATTCTCGTCATTCAAGTAGCCCTTCGTTGTGCAGTTGTTGAAAGCTTGCAGCCGTTGAAAGCTTGCTGTGCTCGTCGATCAGGCTCTAGAAGAATCCGAGCTTGTTTTCGGAGTGGCTGACCAGGAGGTTTTTGGTCTGCTGGTAGTGGTCCAGCATCATGGCGTGGTTCTCGCGGCCGATGCCGGAGGACTTGTAGCCGCCGAACGCAGCGCCGGCGGGGTAGGCGTGGTAATTGTTGACCCAGACCCGGCCGGCCTGGATTTCACGGCCTGCACGGTACGCGACGTTTCCGTTGCGGGACCAGACACCGGCGCCGAGGCCGTAGAGAGTGTCGTTGGCAATGGTGATCGCGTCGTTGTAGTCCGTGAAGCGGGCCACGGAGACCACGGGGCCGAAGATTTCCTCCTGGAAGATCCGCATCTTGTTCTGGCCCTCGAAGATGGTGGGCTGGACGTAGAAACCGCCGGCAAGGTCCCCGTCAAGCTCCGTCGGTGCACCGCCGGCCAAGATCTTGGCGCCCTCTTCGTGCCCGATGTCGATGTAAGAGAGGATCTTCTCCATCTGTCCTACCGATGCCTGGGCACCGATCTGGGTATTGGTGTCCAGCGGGTTGCCCTGGATGATCTTCTGCGTCCTGGCCACGGCGTCGGCCATGAAGGAGTCGTAGATACCGTCCTGGACGAGGGCTCGGGACGGGCTGCTGCAGACTTCGCCCTGGTTGAAGGCGTACAGGGTGAAGCCCTCCTGTGCCTTGTCGTAGAAGGCGTCGTTGGAGTCGGCAACGTCGTTGAAGAAGATGTTGGGGCTCTTGCCGCCAAGCTCCAGGGTTACGGGGATCAGGTTGGCGCTGGCGTACTGGCTGATCAGGCGCCCGGTGGAGGTCTCGCCGGTGAACGCGATCTTGCGGATCCGCGGGCTGGAGGCCAGCGGCTTTCCCACCTCGGAGCCGAAGCCGTTGACGATGTTCAGCAGGCCGGCCGGCAGCAGGTCCGCGATGAGTTCCGCCAGGACCAGGATGGAGGCCGGGGTGTTGGAGGCAGGCTTCAGGACCACCGCGTTGCCGGCGGCCAGGGCGGGAGCCACCTTCCACACGGCCATCAGGATCGGGAAGTTCCACGGGATGATCTGCCCCACCACACCGAGGGGTTCGTGAAAGTGGTAGGCCGTGGTGTCCTCGTCCAGCTGGGATAGCCGGCCTTCCTGTGCCCGGATTGCGCTTGCGAAGTACCGGAAGTGGTCCGCCGCGAGCGGGATGTCCGCATTCAGGGTTTCGCGGACGGGCTTGCCGTTGTCCCAGGTTTCGGCGACGGCCAGCATTTCGAGGTTGGCATCGATCCGGTCTGCGATCTTGTTCAGCACTGCAGCGCGCTCAGTGGCTGATGTCTTGCCCCACGCCGGTGCAGCCTTGTGCGCGGCGTCCAGGGCGAGCTCAACGTCCGCAGCGGCGCCGCGAGCCACCTCGGTGAATTGCTTTCCGTTCACCGGGGAGACGTTCTCGATGTATCGGCCGGTAGTTGGAGCCACCCATTGGCCGCCGATCCAGTTCTCGTAGCGGTCCTTGAACTGGACCTTGGATCCTTCTTGGCCGGGCTGTACATAAACAGTCATGGTCACTCCTCTGGAAAACGGACGTCTTCGTCCTGGCCCCCATGCTAGGGGTTCAAAGGTTGCGACCAGGCTGCAATGGGGCCCGCGGCCCTACTGACGTTGCGCTACCCCTGCTTCCTTGCCGGGCGTGACCGCTCGGCGCGAATGGCGGCTGCAGCTTCCGTCAAAGCCGCGTAGTTGTGCCCGCTGATGAAGGCGTCACAATAGGGCAGCGCAGCGGCCATGCCACCCGCCAACGGTTGGTAGTCCGAACCGGCCTTCCTCGGATTGACCCAGACGACCCGGTAGGCGAGGCGCCGCAGCCGCGCCATCTGGGCGTCCACCAGTTCCGGCGCGTCCTGGGCCCAACCGTCGGAGAGCACCACAATGACCGCGCCCCTGGCCAAGCCGCGGCGTCCATAGCCATCGATGAAGCGCCGGAGGCTCTCCGCGAGCCGGGTGCCGCCCGCCCAGTCCGGGGCGGCGGCGGCTCCCAGGGCCAGGGCTTTGTCTGTGTTCCGGTTCGAAAGCTGCCGGGTGAGCCTGGTCAGCCGGGTGGAGAACACGAACGCCTCGGCCTGGGCACCGGCTACTGCGCCCTGTAGCAGGGAAAGGAAGACCTGTGTGTACGGTTCCATGGAGCCGGATACATCGCACAGGAACACCAGGCGGCGCGGACGCTGGCGACGGCGGGCATAGACCAAGGAGCTTGCGTCGCCGCCGGTGCGCCGGGCTGCGCGGATGGTGCGCCGGAGGTCGAGCTTTGCACCGCTGTGTGCCCATTGGCGTGTCCGGCGGCTTCGGCGCTCCGGGGTAGCCAGCACGATACGCCGCACCAGCTGGCGCACGTGGGCAGCTTCTTCGGGGGTGAGCTCGGCGAAGGACTTCTCATGCAGATGCTCGTCAGGGGAGGCCATGGCCAGGATTGCCTCGAACCCGGGTGCGTTGGATTCGTCGTCGTTCGCTACGACGGGGGCGGCGACGGGTGCCCGCGACGCCGGGACGCGACCGTCCGCATGGGCCAGGGGTCGTTCGCTTGGAGCCGCCCGGGTGCGCTCCGCCGCGCCGATCGTCGGTGGACTGTTGGCATCGCCGCGGGTGTCCGCCGGATCGAGCATCCCGTCGAATGCGGCCGCAAAGACGGCGTCAAATACCGGCAGCTGTTCGTGCGAGGAGACGAGCGCCACCCGGCACGTCCAGTACAGCAGCTCACGGGCAGCAGGGGGAACGATCCTGAGGGCCTGGGCCAGCCAGGCCGCGCGGTCCGGGGAGCTCGGCAGCCCGGCACGGCGCAGCGCCGTGCTGAAGCCAACCGCCAACGCCGCAGCATCGACGCCGGCCCGGCCATCCCTGGGCGCATACTCAGTCATGGCCGCCGGCCACCCATGCCGGGCCGCGGGCCCACGCAATGTCCAGATCGTCGCGATTCTTCAGGACCGAACCCCAGGTCTGTTTCACCGCAGCCGGGTCCAGTCGTTCGACGCCAAGCACCGTGAGGGCCGACACCCAGTCGATTGCCTCCGCGATCCCCGGGGGTTTGGCCATGTCCAGGGACCGCAGCCTCGTGATGGCCGCTGCGGCATCCAGGGCGAGCGGCTCGGCGCTCCCGGGCACCCTGCGGCGGACGATCGCGGCGATTCGCTCCGGGCGGGGGTAGTCAATCCAGTGGTAGAGGCAGCGCCGGGTCAATGCGTCGTGCAGGTCCCTGGTCCGGTTGGAGGTCAGGACGACGACGGGCGGGTGCGTGGCGCGGATGGTGCCCAGCTCCGGAATCGTCACGGCGGCCTCGGCCAGCAGCTCGAAAGTGAAAGCCTCGAACTCCGCGTCGGCCCGGTCGATCTCGTCCAGCAACAAGACGGCCGGACGCGGGCCGGGATGCTCGATCGCCTTCAGCAGCGGGCGGCGCAGCAAATACTGTTCCCCGAAAAGATCGGCCTCCTCCACACGGACATCCCGGACTTCAGCCAAGCGGATGCCCAGAAGTTGGCGCTGATGGTTCCACTCATACATAGCCTCGCCCACGTCGATGCCCTCGTAGCACTGCAAGCGATACAGGGGAGTGTCGAGCACCTTGGCCAGCGCCTTCGCCGCCTCGGTCTTCCCGACGCCGGCCTCGCCCTCCAGCAGGATGGGTTGCGGCAAGCGGATGGACAGGAACAATGCGGTCGCCAGTCCGACGTCGGCAAGGTAGTCGCCGTCGTCGAGCGCGGACATGAGCGCGGAAACGTCCGGGACAAGACGGCGCACCTCGTCTTCCGCACCCGCCCGCACCGGTCCGCTCATCGGTCACGTCCCAGCCGGGGCTCACGACGCAGTGGCATAGCGTTCCGGATCGGCGAGGAAGGCCCTCCTGCATCCAGCGGAACAGAAGTAGTACGTCGTCCCGGCGTACTCGGCGTGCAGCGTAGACTCCACAGCCGCGACGCTCATGCCGCAGACGGGGTCCACTGCACTCGCGGGCTCGGCGTTCGTCGGCACTGGATCCGCCGTCGCAGTCTCCGCCGTCGTCATGTCTGCAGTCCGGCCAAGGTGGCGCACGGACACAAGCTCCGCCAGAATCGACAGCGCGATCTCGGCAGGCGTCCGGCCGCCAAGCAGCAGCCCGGCCGGGCTGTGCACCCGCGCGCGCTGGTCGTCGTCGACGTCGAGTGAGGCCAGGACGGCGGCGCCGCGCGTGCGGCTGGCGACGAGGGCGACGTATGGGACCCCTAGCCGGAGTGCGGCCTCCAAGGAGGGCTCCTCGTCCCGGCCCTGCGACGCGACGATGAGGGCGGCGTCGTCGGCCCGCGGTTCCGCGGCTGTTCCGTCGGTGAGTTCCATGTCGAGGTCGAGGATGGCACCCAAGGCGCCCAAGGCCTGTGCTACGGGGGTCGCGCCGACGACGACCACCCGGGGAGCGGGCATCTGCGGCTCGAGGAAGATCTCGACGGCGCCGCCGCTGAGGCAGGGGTTTGCGACCTCCACGGCGCCATCCTCGCGGGTGCGGGACGGTTCGCCGGGGACGACGCGTAGCAACAGGGGTTCGTGCTTGGACAGCGTCTGCAGGCCGTATTCGCGCACGGAGGCCTCGACGCAGGTGCCGCCAAGGAACCCGTCGATTTCCCCGTTGGCCAGCACCAGGGCAGTGTCCCCGGCGTGGGCGCTGGTGGGGTGCTGCGCGCGCACTACTGTGGCACGCACAAAAGGCTCCCGGCGTTCCAGAAGTTCCTGCGCCCTCGCCGCCAAGTCTTCTCCGTGCAGGGGCATGTCACACCGGTGGCCTGGCCCGGCCCTGCATGGCCTCCCACACCCGGGCTGGCGTGCACGGCATATCCATGTGCGTAACTCCATACGGTGTCAAAGCATCCACGATGGCGTTGACGATGGCCGGCGGCGATCCGACCGTGGCGGATTCGCCGATGCCTTTGGCGCCGATGGGGTGGTGTGGCGACGGCGTGACGGTAAATCCGGTCTCCCAATCCGGGACTTCCATTGCCGTGGGGATGAGGTAGTCCATGAACGAGCCGCTGAGGCAGTTGCCTTCCTCGTCGAACGCGATGATCTCCATGAGCGCCATCCCGACGCCGTCGGTCAGCCCACCGTGGACCTGGCCCTCGATGATCATCGGGTTGATCCGGGTCCCGCAGTCGTCCACAGCGATGAAGCGCCGGACCTTGACGTGGCCGGTCCCGGCGTCGACGTCCACGACGCAGATATAGGCGCCGAACGGGAACGTCAGGTTGGGAGGGTCATAGGTCACCTCAGCGTCGAGGTTGCCGTCAATGCCTTCCGGCAGGGCCACGGTGCCGTGCGCGCCGAAGGCGATCTCTGCGATCGTCTTGCCGGCGCTTGGATCGCCCTTGACGAACCAGCGGCCCTTCTCCCACTCGAGGTCCTCGGGCCGGGTCTCAAGCATCGCGGCGGCAATGAACTTCGCCTTTTCCCGGACCTTGCGCGCCACAAGCGCCACTGCGCCTCCACTGACCGGTGTCGAGCGGCTCCCGTACGTGCCCAGGCCGAAGGGCGTCTGGTCCGTGTCGCCGTGTACGACGTCAATGTTTTCCGGGGGGATGCCGAGCTCCTCGGCCACGATCTGGGCGAAAGTGGTTTCGTGGCCCTGGCCCTGGCTCTGCACCGAGATCCTGACGACGGCCTTGCCCGTGGGATGGACGCGGAGTTCGGCGCCGTCGGCCATGCCGAGTCCGACGATGTCGAAGTGCTTGCGCGGTCCGGCCCCGACGGTCTCGGTGAAGAAGGAGACGCCGATGCCCATCAGCTCGCCACGTTCCCGCTTTTCGAGCTGCTCGCGCCGGAGATCCTCGTACCCGGCCATCTGCATGGACAAGCGCATGGCAGGCTCGTAGTTGCCCGAATCGTAAACCCAGCCGGTCTTGTTGGCGTAAGGGAACTGTTCCGGCTTGATGAAATTCCTCAGCCGAAGCTCTGCCGGATCCATCTCCAGTTTCCTGGCCAGGATGTCCACCATGCGCTCCACGAGGTAGACCGCCTCCGTCACGCGGAAGGAGCAGGCATAGGCCACGCCTCCGGGCGCCTTGTTGGTGTAAACACCGGTGACCTTGCAGTAGGCCGCCTGCAGGTCATAGCTCCCGGTGAAAATGGAGAAGAAACCGGCCGGGTTCTTGGTGGGCTGCGCGGTGGCATTGAAGGCGCCGTGGTCTGCCAGCACGTTGGTCCGGACTGCCAGGATCTTGCCTTCCTTGGTGGCCGCGATCTCGCCCTGCATGATGTAGTCGCGGGCGAACGACGTCGACATCAGGTTCTCCGAGCGGTCCTCCACCCACTTCACCGGCTTGCCTGTGACAATCGAGCCGACGACGGCGAGGACGTAGCCGGGATAGATGCCCACCTTGTTGCCGAAGCCTCCGCCGATATCGGGGGAGACGATCCGGATCTTGTGCTCTGGAATGCCGGCGACTATTGCGTACAGGGTCCGGTGGGCATGCGGGGCCTGGGTTGTTTCGTAGAGGGTCAGCCTGCCGTCGACCGGGTCGAAGTCCGCGACGGCGCCGCAGGTTTCCATGGGCGCCGGGTGCACGCGCGGGTACACGACTTCCTGGGCCACGACGACGTCGGCAGCGGCGAACACCGCCTCGGTTTCAGCGGCGTCGCCGATCTCCCAGTCGAAGATCCGGTTGTCCGTCCGGCCCTCGATATCGTCCCGGATGACCGGCGCGCCGGGGTCGAGGGCGTGGCGCGCATCAATCACGGGTGGCAACATGTCGTATTCGACGTCGATCAGCTCGAGGGCGTCCCGGGCGGCGTAGCGGTCCTCGGCGACGACGAAGGCGACCTCCTGGCCCTGGAAGCGGACCTTGTCGGTGACGAGGACTGCCTGGACGTCCGCCGACAGGGTAGGCGCCCACGCGAGGTTGAGGGCCTGCAGGTCTTTGCCAGTGATGACGGCGAGGACCCCGGGATGCGCCAACGCTTCGGTGGTATCTATTGAAACCAGCCGGGCATGGGCAACGGGGGCGCGCAGGATGGCTCCATGCAGCATGCCGGGCAGCACAATGTCGTCGATGTAAGTGCCCTTGCCGCGGACGAACCGCGGGTCTTCCTTGCGCTGGAGGCGGCCGAACCCAATCGGGCGGGCCGGGTCTCCGGCCGCCGGGTTGGGTGCATGCTCCTGGATGGTGGTCATGCCGTCACCTCTTCCGCGATGGTCCCTCCGGCACCGCCGTCGTCCGTCCCAGTGGCCGTCTCGGTATCCCAACCGGGCGGGTGGGCGGCGGCCCACTTCACCGAGCGGACGATCGTCGCGTAACCGGTGCACCGGCAAATCTGGCCGGAAATGGCTTGGCGGATCTCGCCGTCGTCGGGATGCGGGTTGCGGTCCAGAAGGGCCCTGGCGGTGAGCATCATGCCGGGAGTGCAGAACCCGCATTGCAGGCCGTGTTCCTCCATGAATCCTTGCTGCACCGGATCGAGCGTGCCGCCGGCGGCCAGCCCCTCGACGGTCCGGATGTCGTGTCCATCGGCCATGGCTGCCAGCACGGTGCACGATTTCACCGGTTGTCCGTCCATCAGGACGACGCAGGTTCCGCAGTTGCTCGTGTCGCATCCCCAGTGCGTGCCGGTCAATCCAAGGTTTTCGCGGATGAAGTGGACCAGCAACACGCGGGGCTCGACCTCGCGGGTCACCTTGTCCCCGTTGACCGTCATGCTGATCTGCATTGCCTTCAGCCTTCCTGTGCACCTGCAGCGCGCGCACAAGCACGGCGCAGGACCCTGCGGGTGAGTTCGTCGGCCAGGTGCCGTTTGTAGTCGACCGGTCCACGCTGGTCGTCCACCGGGTGACAAGCAGCGGCTGCGATGCGGGCGGCCTCGACGAACAGGTCTTCATGCGGTTGGTGTCCCCGAAGCACGGCCTCGGCCTCTGGGACGGTGCCGTCCAGCCCGACCGCTGTTAACCCGATTGCGGCCTCTTCCACGGTGCCGTCTGCGGAGAGCCCGACGGCGGCCCCGGCCGCGACGACTGCCCAGTCACCCACCCGGCGTTCCACCTTTTCATAGGCGCTGCCGGAGCGCGGGCGGATCGTGAAGCGGACTTCGTACAACAGCTCGTTCTGGGCCACGGCCGTTTCGTAGGGGCCGCGGTGGAAGTCCGACATTGCGACGATCCGTTCGCCGTCGGGCCCGCGGATTACGGCCTCGGCGCGCAGGACGTCGCAGACAGTAGAAAGGTCTTCGGCCGGATCCGCTTGGCAGAGCGAGCCGCCGATCGTGCCGCGGTTGCGGACCACAGGGTCCGCGATCACCTGCTCGGCGTCGTGGATGATCGGAAAGAGTCTGGCGACGTCGCTGGACTCAAGGAGCGCTGTGTGGCGGGTTAATGAGCCCACACGCAACTGCCCATCTTCCCGGCGGATAAATTCCAGTTCCGTCAGGTCGTTGATGTCGATCAGCCACTCGGGCCGCGCCAGACGCAGCTTCATCATCGGCAGCAAACTGTGTCCGCCTGCGATGATGCGCGACTCGGGACCGTGGCGCTCGAGGAGGGTCAGCGCGTTTGCGACGTCGCTCGCGCGCTCATACTCAAATGGAGCCGGAATCTGCATTGTCCACCCCTTAGGGCCAGACGTCCTGCACCTCGTAGGACGCGGACCTATGATCAGTCTTGCCCGCGTCATTGTCAGTGTCAACATGGTCAAGGGCGCCAAGATCGCGGCCATTTCGGCTCGCAAAAGAATTTCCCAAACAGTGTCCTTTTCGCGACGTCCCGCCCGTCGTCATGGTGTATCAACCGATAAGAAGGAGTCATCGTGGAGTACATGCTTTTCATTTGCAACGACCCGGCAGCGCCGGAATATGTCCCCGCCGAGGACAATATCGTGGAATGGGTGGCCGAGATGGAAGCCCGGGGAGTGAGCCGTCACGGTGACCGACTGCGTCCCGTCGAGGACGCGACCACCGTCACGGTGCGGGCGGGCGAGGTAGTTGTCTCGGACGGACCGTTTGCCGAGACAAAGGAATGGATCGCGGGCTATGACATCATCGCGTGTGCCGATCTCGATGAGGCCATCGAGGTGGCGTCCAAGCATCCCATGGCGAGATTCGGCAAGATCGAGATCAGGCCAGTGTGGCCGCTCGGGCTGTAGCGGTTCGCCGGGCGGCCGGCGTCGATGATCGTGGGAGGGATGACGTGGCACCAGGACTGACGGACGCCCGGACCGCCGTCGAGGCCGCCTCCGCCGAAGAGACCGCCCGCATCACCGCAACCCTCATCCGTGTGACGGGCGACTGGAGCCTGGCAGAAGATTGCGTCCAGGATGCGTTCGCAAAGGCCTTGGTCGACTGGCCGGAGCACGGCGTTCCGAGGAATCCCGGAGCGTGGCTGACCACCGTGGCGAGGAACCGGGCGATCGACCGCATGCGGAGTGCGGCCAGCGAAAAGAGGGCCGTCCGTGAAATCGCGATCATCGCTCAACTCGAAAGCCTGGACGAAGCGATCACCAGCGATCCGGGCGCGGAGGACGACCGCTTGCGGCTGATCTTCACTTGTTGCCACCCGGCTCTCCCGCTCGACGGGAGGGTCGCCTTGACGCTGCGTACCGTCGCGGGGCTGACCACCGGCGAGATTGCGCGTGCGTTCCTCGTCTCGGAAGCAACCATGTCAAAGAGGCTCGTCCGCGCGCGGGCCAAGATTCGGGACGCAGGAATCCCGTATCTGGTGCCGCCGCCGGAGCTGAGGGCTGAACGCACGTCCGGGGTCCTCGCCGTGCTCTACCTCATGTTCAACGAAGGCTATTCGGCCACCGGCGGCGAATCATTGATCCGCGAACCCCTTGCCCGGGAAGCGATACGCCTCAACCGCTTGCTCGTCTCGCTGCTCGCAGGATCCCCGCAAGAGCCGGAGGCCGTGGGCCTCCTGGCGCTCATGCTGTTCCACCATGCACGGCGACGCTCGCGAACAGACGCGGCAGGGGATTTGGTGACGTTGGAGGAACAGAACCGCGAATCGTGGGATCACGCTGAAATCGCCGAGGCCGTCGCGCTCCTCGCCCTTGCCGAACGGCTCGGCATTTCACGCCGTTCCCGGCCGGGGAGCTACCGGGTCCAGGCCGCCATTGCGGCGTGCCATATGACCGCCAGCAACTCAGGCAACACAGACTTCGCCAGGGTGGCCTTGCTATATGACTCCCTTGCGCAGATCGCTCCGTCTCCGGTCGTCGAGCTCAACCGGGCTGTCGCCGTCGCAATGTCCCAGGGGCCGGAGGCCGGCCTTGCCCTCATCGAGCAACTTGACCGAACCCGCTCGCTGGCGGGGTACTACCTCCTGCCTGCCGCGAAAGCGGACCTCCTGCGCCGCCTGGGCAGAAGCTCGGAGGCCCGGGATGAATACCAGAGGGCCCGGGAGCTTGCACCATCCGAGGCCGAGCGCCGTTACCTTGGCAAACGCCTTGAGGAGACTAGTTCTGCGTCCTCGTCCTTATCTGAAGCCAAGCGGAACAGCCGCACGACACCCGCCGTCAAGGAGCAAAAATGAAACACCTCTTGCTGATTCAAAACAACTTCGACACCTGGAACGCCCTGCCCGCGGACGAGATCGAGGCGATCATGCAAGCCCATGCCTCGGTGCAGCAGGAACTCAGGGCCTCCGGAGAGTTCGTGGAGGCACATGAGCTGGGTGAGGAAGCGAAGTTCGTAAGAAACAACAGCGGCGGAGCTACGCTGACGGACGGTCCGTTCATCGAGACGAAGGAAATCGTGGCCGGCTACTACGTTGTCGACTGCGTGGACATGGACCGCGCTGTGGAAATCGCCGGCAAATTCGGAGAGGCCAGGCTGTGGCCGATCGAGGTGCGACCCATGGACCCGTGAGCGATGCTGAGAGCGTTGACACTGTTCTGGGCCGCGAGGAGACTTTTTCTGGGGATGCCTCGCCGAAAGGAGCCCCAGATGTCCTGGCACGTCGAGGGTACGTATTTTGAGAATTGCAATTGCGACATGGTTTGCCCGTGTTCCACTTCCGGGCTGACCGCACCGGCTGATAACGACCGCTGCAACGTGGCCCTTGCCTTCCATGTGGACACCGGTGAGGTGAACGGTGTCGACGTCGGAGGCCTGACGGTCTGCCTCGTCGTCGATACGCCTGCCCTCATGAGTGACGGGGGATGGAAGCTCGGTGTCCTGATGGATGCCGCCGCCTCACCCGAGCAGGCGGAAGCCCTCGGCGCTGTCTTTGGTGGCCAACTCGGCGGACCGATGGAGGGCCTGACCCCGTTGATCGGTGAAATGGCGGGAATGGAGTCCCTGGAAATCGCTTACACCGACGACGGGCGCATGCACCAGGTCCGCGTTGGCAGCGCTGTCGACATGGCCGTGGAGGACTTCGTGTCCCCGCTGGATGCCACGGGACTCGGAGTGAAAATCAGCGGGATAGGATTCCCGGCGGACACCCTGGCGGCCGGCACGTCCAGCACGGCCCGCGTGGACGTGTTCGGGATGACGTGGGATAACGCCGGAAAGAACTCCTTCTCGGCTCCCTTTGCCTGGTCGGCCTAAGTACCGCTTCTTGGCCTTCACATGACCGCGGTCTGCGTCAACTGTGACGCTCGCTCAGATATGTGGCCAAAAGGAAGGACGCTCGCTCACATCATGTGAGCGAGCGTCCGCGGGAAACACCCCAAAGGTGAGCGAGCGTCTGGAGAGGAGCGGCGCAAAGGCGGGACGTTCGCGCAACGGGACGAGGTTGCGCTCGACCGCGCGGACGGCCCTGACAGAGCAGCGACCGCCGCCGACCACGCCCTCGAAGTGCTCGCCCACAGCTGGTACCACTTGCTCTGCGACGAAGGATAATCAAGCTCAACGCAGCTGGTCCCGGCCCTGCTGCCGACCGCGCGCCACAGGAGTAGCGTTTGCCTTGGCTGAGGATAGGGGTCCACATGAGCTATAAATATCGAACCGTCAGGGTTCGCGGCACCGAGTTGGTAGGAACCATCGCCCGAAAACACGGCAGCGCACCGGAGATCTATGAAACCTCGAAGGACGCAAACACATCGGTAGTTCCCGTCTTTTTCCAGGCGACCGGCGAGATCCGATTCTTCGACAGGTCAGTCCTGGAAGACGTCGTGACGCCGGCCAGCTAGCAGCAATTGAGCGTCTCGGAACTGACCAGAGACGTTTGATTCTAGAGGTCCTGCGACTTGTGGTCGTTGGGGGTAGCTTTTGTGGCCCACACTTGGCAAGTGCGTACTTTTGGTGTTGAAGAAGAATTCCTGATCGTAGATCCTGACAACGGCAGTCCCGTACCCCTCGCCGGCGATATCTTGCGCCTTCATAGCGCCGGTGCCCACGGGGTGGCTCCTCCTTTCGGCCCGACGTTGGCGATCGAGCTTCAGCAGGAGCAAATCGAAGTCATCACCTCCCCGCACAGCAGCCTGAGTGCGCTCGGCGCTGAAATACGTGCCGGACGCTCTTACGCCGATTCGCTCGCTCGGAAGGCGGGCGCAAGAATTGCTGCGCTCGCGACGTCGCCGCTGGCGGTCATTCCGCATGCAACAAACACCGAGCGCTACGACGCCCTCCTGGAAAAGTTCGCTATGACTGCCAGAGAGCAGCTGACCTGCGGATATCACGTCCATGTTTCCGTTGACTCGGATGAGGAAGGCGTCGCAGTGCTGGACCGGATCAGGTCCTGGCTTCCGGTGCTGACTGCACTGAGCTCGAATTCACCGTTCTGGAACGGGGCCGACAGCGGTTACGCCAGTTTCCGGACCCAAGCTTGGAACCGATGGTCCAGCGCCGGTCCCACCGATGTCTTCGGATCTGCCGCGGCCTATCACTCCTTGGTGGCGGACCTGTCGGGAACCGGTGTGATCATGAGCCCGGATTTCGACGCTCGCCTGTCTGCCCGGCACCCTACGGTCGAGATCCGTGTCTCGGATGTTTGCCTTGATGCCCGGGATACGGTACTGATCGCGGCCTTGGTGCGCGCCTTGGTGGATACAGCCGCCAGGGAATGGAAGTCCGGACAGCGTCCGGACATGGTTTCTGCCGCCGTCCTGCGCCAAGCCACGTGGCGGGCCAGCCGGTTCGGCCTGCACGCGGAGCTGCTCGACCCGAAAACGCACAAGCCCGACACCGCAAAGCATGTCCTCGCCACCCTCCACTCCCACGTCCGTGATGCCCTCGAAGAGACCGGGGACGCACTCTACGCCAAGGAGGGATTGCAACGGATCCTCAGCCAAGGCACGGGAGCCGCGCGGCAACGGCAAGCCCACCAACGCACCGGCAGTCTCGCCGGCGTCGTCGCATATGCAACGGGCGTCACCCACCTCGAACCCGTGGATCACCAACACACCGGCGAACCATACCTTTCGACGGACGCAGGGACTGCCGTGCTCGTGGCGAGCTAGCGGTCGGGCGAAATTGCGGCTCCATCGGAGTGCGCCGTTAGGGTGAGGCATGAGCGATAAGGGAAAGACCTGGCACGAAAACCACAAGGAATCATTGACGAAGGGTCAACGCGCCGCGGATGTCATGCGGAACGGGATGGGCAGTTGGCCGTTCGTCGGCGGCTTTGTCGGGTTCATGATCCTTTGGGCAGCCATCAACAGCTGGGCGTTGGCGAACAACGCCTGGGATCCGTATCCGTACATCTTGTTGAATCTCTTCCTCTCGATGCTGGCTGGGCTGCAAGGAGCCATCCTTCTCATCGCCGCCAAGCGTCAGGATGCGATTGCGGCGGTGATGTCCCGGCACGATCATGACACCAACGTGAAATCCAAAGAGGAGATCGACCTGCTCATGTCCATCAACAGCCAGCAACTGGAGATTCTTCGGGAACTTCAGGTACTTGCAGCCGCAGGGAACATCAAGATCGACACAGTTGCGGGGAGGGGCTCCGACCGTTCTTAGCGCGTCACGTCTGAAGGCACGACGGCGTGGCGTTCACTGCCGGAACCACCACCAGGAAGGAATCCAATGACTGAAAGCAACAATTCGCCGACCAAACCCACGATGTCAGCGATGTGGTCCGACGGCCTTGGCCGGGCAGGGATCCGTTCAGGGCAGATGCTCCTGGTCATCACCCTGGTGTCGGTGATTCTTTGGACGATGACCAGCGTGCCGCTCGTCATGATCCCGGTCACAATCGCGCTCATTCTCGCCTCGGCAATTTCGCCTCTTGTGCGTTGGCTGACTGCACACCGGTGGCCCCGGGCCCTCGCCGTCGCGGCGTCGTTCGTGGGGATCCTTGCAGTCTTCGGCGGAGTCATCACCGGAATCGTCTTTCTTATCAGGGCGCAATCCAAGGAGCTTGCCGTGAAATTCACTGCCGGCATCGAGCAATTGCACCAATTCCTGAACAACGGCCCTTTCAAAGTCAGCGACGAGCAGCTCCGCTCCGTGGCCGATTCCATCCAGCGCTTCTTCACGAGCAGTAGCTTTGGTGCCGAGGCGCTGACCGGCGCGCGGACGGTCGCTGAAATCCTGGCCGGCTTGGTTCTTATGGTGGTGATCTTGTTCTTCTTCCTCAAGGACGGCGAGAAGATCAGGAACTTCATCTTCGGATTTCTTCCGGCGGCTCACCGCAGAAAGGCCCATCTGGCCGCGGAACGAAGCGCCATCGTTCTGGGAGGCTACGTCCGCGGCACGGCTCTGATAGCAGCAGTGAACGGCGTGATCATAGGGACAATGCTGGCCATCCTCGGTGTCCCGCTTGCCCTGCCACTCGGCGTTTTTGTGTTTATCGGCGGGTTCATTCCCATCGTTGGTTCCACCGCTGCGGGTACCCTCGCTGTTGGTGTCGCCTTGATCTCGAACGGTCCGGTGACGTCCCTCATCGTCCTCGCCGTCCTCATCGCGGCCAACCAGCTTGAGCACCATTTCCTCCAACCCGTTTTGATGGGCAAGGTCCTGAGTATCCATGGACTGGCCATTTTGCTCGCCTTGGCCATCGGGACGATGCTCGCAGGCATTGTCGGGGCCTTGTTAGCCGTACCGACCGCCGCCGTCGCGTGGACTGCCATCAAGACGTGGACCGGGCGAGGCGACACCCCGCCCGCCACCATCGACGCCGCCGACGGAACCGTGGCCTGAACAGGACTCACACAGCCAAAGCTCGATCCTATGGTTGCGCGAGAAGCTCGTCGTGCAATTGCTCCAGGTGGGACGGCTGTTCTGCCAACGCCCGTGCGGTCGGCGGGGGAGTAGGTGCCTGAACCCCTGCGAGGGGGTCGTCGGTCCGGGGGACGGTGAGGCTCAAGGCCCCGCCGACGTCGGGCGCCGCCGCATCGCGGCGGGTGAGGGCCGGCAGATTCCAACGATGTTCGATCGTCGCAAGGATGCTGGTGTGATCGAGCGGGACAGAACCGGGGGCCCGAAACACGGTGCCGGCAGGGATGAGCGCACTGATCAGTACCGTCGGTACCCGTAGCCCGAAACGGGTGAAATCGAAACCGAATTCCCCCGGGGCGTCGTCCGGCGGCGTCGCGCCCCATGGCGGGGCGACGTGGTCGTAGCAGCCACCGTGTTCGTCATACGTAATGATGAGCAGGGTTGAGTCCCAGGCCGGCCCATCGCGGACGGCGCGATAGACGTCGAGCAGGAACTGCTCACCGAGAGCGACGTTGTAGTTGGGGTGTTCGCTGTTGCCCGTCGAGGACCAGGACGGCTCAAGGAAAGCGTATGCCGGGAGCTTCCCGGCCGCCGCGTCGGCTTGGAAGTCAGTGAACAGGCCAATGTTCGACGCCGGAGCGTGCCGGGTGTCGTCGAAGTCGAGTTTCGTCAGGGGCTGCTTGGTTTCGCCGTAGATCTTCCAGGGGATGCCATGGTTGCCCAGGTGGCCGAAGATGCTCGGCACAGTGAACCGCTTGGCCTTGTCATCCAAGTTGCCCTGGCTGGTGCCGGCGCAGGCGAAGGCCCGATTGGGCATCGTCATGGTGGGAGCTGACGCGAACCAGGCGTCGCACACGGCGAATCCCTTCGCCATCGCCGACAACACCGGCAGTGTCTGAGGGGTGAAGCAGCCCATGATCATGTGCTCGGTTGTTCCCGGCACCACATGCCAGCCCTTGGCTAGGTTGTCCTTGATGGCGCCGGCATAGTTGCTCACAAAACCGGTCATGGAGGGAACTGTCCCCGCTTTCGGCGCGCCGGCGCTGCCATAGAGCTGCTCGTTCGTTGCCTGGTACCCCTCTCCGGGGTCGGCGCCCGGCATGAAGTAGAGGTCGGTGGTCGAAGGAGTCAGCTGGTAGGCGCCCACCGGCCTGCCATCGGAACCGGGGCAGGACTCCGTGCCGGTCAAGCCCTCGAACGGGTGCCCTGCGGGGGAAACATTGGCCGAATCGGCATAGAGGTATCCAAGCATGTGATCGAACGATCGGTTTTCAAGCATCAAGACGACGATGTGTTGGACGGCGTTGAGACCTGTTACCGCCACGGTGACCATCCCCTTCGAAGAGTTCCTGTCAGTGCTGAACAGTCTCCCACGCCGCTGTCTTGGTGGATATGCCTCGGGCTCGGTCCTGCTCAGCCGGGAATGGTAGCCAGGACGGGTTCACCATTGAAGTGTTCGAGTTGCCAGCCGTCAATGGCGTGGTGGTGGGCGAGGTTGAGCACGGCGTTGTCGATGCTCTCCAGAGTGCGGCCGATGGCGCGGCCGAGGCTCACTCGGAGGAGCGTTCCGTGGGCGACAACGAGGACCCGGCGGCCGCGGAACTCTTCGGCCAGCGCCTCCAGCGCGGCAAGACCGCGGGAGGCTGCCTCCTCCTCGGTTTCCGCCCCTTGGAAGCCACCGGGAATGCGAAGTGCGTCCAGTTCAGGTCCTGCATGCAGGCCCTCGGCAGGTCCAAAGCGGCGCTCGGTGAGCTCCGGCACGTGCCGGTCCACGCTGAGCCCCAACCCTGCGGCGATCAGCTCGGCGGTCTCCGCGGCCCGGCTCAGCGGTGACGAAACAACGACGTCCCACTCGTAACCGGACAGCACGGCGACGGCGTCGCGCGCTTGGCCACGGCCGACGTCGTTCAGCGGAATATCGGTCGATCCCTGCAGCCGGCGCTGGGCATTCCAGTCTGTTTGGCCGTGGCGGACGAGGGCGAACGTAGTAAGGGGCATGCCCTCCATTCTGCCTTGACCAATGCGGCTTCGATCAATCCCCGAATCCGTGATTCCACCGAAAATCCTCAGGATCTGTGCGATGCTCTCCAGTAAGTTCCCGCATGGATTCCCCGAGGAGTCCCATAAAGCCTTCGGTCGCTGTCTCGGAAATGACTGCCCAGCCCTGTTCGCGGGCCAGATCATGGGCTGCCGATCATGACGGTCTTTCCGATGCCGCGTGCTCCCGTGAAAATAGTCAACAGGTCCGGGGCCCCGGAAACCAGAGGCAGTCCGTACTCAAACTCGTCCAGCACGCCACTGCGCCCGAGTATTTCCGGGGGAGTAGCACCGGCCGAAGGGGGAAGGGCTGTCCATCGGCGCTCCTGTGAGTCGTTGTGTATCTTGTGAGTTTGGCCCGATGCCAGCGCGCCCCGGCGTGTGAGTACCTGTGAGTTTTGTGAGTTTGATGGGCTCGCGGTGCGAAGGATGTTCCCAATGTCGGGCTCCAGGGACGGTTCGCCGGTGATCTCATCAGCGATCGTATTTCTCATGAAGCTGTGGAGAAGACAGAGTACCTGAAGCGCCCTTTCACTGAGATGTACAGGATCGACTCACTGGGATGTACAGGATCGACGGCACAAATATCTCAGCCCGGACCCCGGATCGATAACTCCGATTCAATACGGATTTCGGCGCCGTCGTATGCTAAGACAGTTATCGCAAAATCGAACCCGATCCTGGAGATCGTCTGTCCAGTAATATCAAGCCACTTCCACTCCCGCTGTTTAACTGGCATGCGCGGGTGTTCATGGGCCGGGAGGAGGGTGCGTGAGACACTTCGTCTATGGAGCAGCCCATACTCGTGACCTCTCTTCGACGTCCGTGGCACTGGGGGATCGCTGTGGTCACGGGCCCTGGTCAGACGGAGGACTTTCCCGAGATCGAACCGGATCGGCCCTTCTGTTGGACCTCGGGAGCACTGGTCATCATGGTGCGGCACGCCCAGGACGTTGAGGATATTGATCTTGGTTTCGCAGAGGTGACGGTGTCGATAGCCCTGCATCAGAACGAGGTGGTGCCGGAGGCCGGCTATCACGCAGTGGGTGGGGGCGTCCTATCGACTCCAGAGGGGACACTGTCAGTGGGAGATGCCGATATGGAAGTTGTTGTTCCGGCCCAAAAGGGGATGACCCAATTCCGGGTCAGTGTCGCCGACCCTGCCGATTTGTCGCCCGAGCACGTAAGGGTCGATCTCTGGCCCAGCGGAACGTTATAGAGCTCCCTGAAGATACGTCCGAAATGGGCGTTTCCCCGATGGCCTCCGGATGCCGAGCTATTTGCGTCTTGTGTCCTGGCGTGAGGTTCTCGCTGCGGCGACGTATTGGGCGTAGGCGGCTGCCGAGTCGGTGGCGTGGCGCTCGATGGTGGTCGGGGAATAGCCGAGCGTTTCGGCGATGATGGCCACTGGTGCGAGTTTGGTGAGTTCGTGGAGGGTCCCGAGCCGTGCGGCCCGGGTGCTGAACAACTTGCTGAGGCGCGTTCTGAGGTGTCCGGGGTGGATGTGGCGCCCGGAAGTTCTCGCAGCCACTTCCACTCCCGCTGTTATAACGCCGATAATCTACATTATGTAAAGTAGAAGTGATTCGATTGCAGAATTTGCAGATTTCCGGGCACTTGGAGCTAGTGACTTCTTGTGTGTCCTGTCTCACCTAAGGTGAGGCAATCTCACTACAGATGAGGCATTGCCTTTTTTGTCTCACTGCAGTTAAGGCATTGGTGCGGCGTGTCTCACCTCACTTAAGGCATTGGCCGGTTTTGTCTCATTACAGTTGTGGCATGGGACACGCTGCGGCGGCGTCCGAAGCTTGTGCCGGACGCGATCTTGCTCCAGGCGCCCTGACCTACAGGGAGCAATTTTCCTCTGCGTCCAGGACTGGTTATCTCGCTGATTGCTGGATGATCCCGTTTGAGAACTCATTGCCGATTCGGCGTCTGACAGCATTCAAGGGACAGCGTAACTTCGCCGGTCTCTGGTGGTGCGCCACGAACCAGCGGCACGTCGGCTTCGAATCCTGGTGCGAACGTGACAATCTGATGCTTCTGGACTTCGACCCTGATGTCGCCGGCTTCTCATCCCAACCCTTCCGCATGACCCTGCCTTCCTCCCTCCCCCAGGGTTCACACGTGCCGGACTACTTCGTCCGGCTGGCGGATGGCTCGGCCGCCGTGATCGATGTCCGGCCTGACAACAGGGTGACTCCGGCGGATCAGGACATTTTTCATGCGACGGAGGACTTGTGCGCGACGGTCGGCTGGGCGTACAGGCGCCTCGGAGGGTTGCCGGCTGTTCTTCTGGCAAATCTGCGGTGGCTGTCCGGATACCGGCACCCGAGGTGTGTTCGGCCGTCGACAGCAGCCAAGCTCCTGGACAGGCTCGCCGCCGACGGCCCGATGTCAATACGTAGCCTGGCTGCTGCAACCGGTGACCCTGTCACGATCCTTGCACCGTTGTTCCACCTTCTCTGGACCCATCGCATCGGCACTGACATCTGCGCCCGGGTCCTCCATCAGGGCACGATGGTCTGGCTGAACGGCGAAGCACCGTGATGGGCGGGCGGGCCGTATTGACCCTCGGTGATGACGTTGAGCTCCGAGGGGTCATCTACCGGCTAACTGCTCTTGACGGTGAGGTCGCCATGCTTGCCGTTGCCGGCGAGGCACCTGTCGCGATCAAAGTCGGATCACTCCTGGCAGACAAGACCTTCAGGATCGTGGGAACTCAGCCAACGCGGCGGCGGATCGCAGGCCCGTCACCGCTGTTCGAATCGCTCCCTTCCGACGTGCAGGCAAGAGCGCGGTGGATGGAAAGCCACATGACCGAAGTCCTGGACGGCATCCCCTGCAATGCCGATCCGGGCCAGACCGCCAGAAGGACCTTCGACGTCGAACTCACATCCTTGCGGCAACGCGAGCAGGCCAAATTGGCGGAGCTTCACGAATTGGGCGAAACCATGAGCATCGGCTCGCTGCAGCGGTTGCGCCATGCCTACGAGAAAAGGGGCATCCTCGGGCTCGTTGACCGGCGGCTCATCCGCCAAACGCCCCTGGCAGGCCGGACGGACCAGCGGGTGGTCGATGCCATCCTCTCAGTGCTGGAAGGCAACACCCATCAGTCATCAGGAACCACGGACCGTTTGATGCGCCAAGTACGCAAGCAACTCGAAGCCGATCACGGGCCGGACGTTGTCCCTCTGCCGTCGAGGGCCACATTCCACCGCCTCATCGGCAGGCTTGCCGAGGGGCGCCACGCAACCGGGTCAGCCCGGACCCGGCGCACACTTGCCCAGCAACCGGAAGGACCTTTCGGCGCCGTCTACCCGGTCAGGCCCGGGGAATTGATGCAGATTGACTCCACTCCCCTGGACATCGCCGTCGAACTCGACGACGGCGTCATCGGCCGCGTCGAACTGACCGCAATGGTCGACATCGCAACTCGCAGCATCCCGGCAGCGGTCGTGCGCCCGGCAACGAAGGCTGTTGACGCGGCCTTGCTGCTCGCGCGGTGCCTGACCCCCGAGCTGATGCGGCCTGGTTGGGCCCAAGCGGCATCCATGGCCGCTTCCGCCCTGCCCTACCGGTCGATGAAATCCATCGACGAACGACTCGAGTACGCCGCCGCGAAACCGATTATCGTTCCGGAAACCATTGTCTGTGACCACGGCAAGGCCTACCTCTCCAACACCTTCAAGAGCGCGTGCCGCAGCCAGGGCATCAGCCTGCAGCCAGCACACCCCGACACGCCCACCGACAAGC
Organism: Arthrobacter sp. SE2; assembly: GCF_058244265.1. Lineage (NCBI taxonomy): Bacteria > Bacillati > Actinomycetota > Actinomycetes > Micrococcales > Micrococcaceae > Arthrobacter > Arthrobacter sp. SE2. The sequence continues at coordinate 251,490 of NZ_JBZAYA010000006.1, forward strand.
CAGTCATTGAACGCACCCTGCAGTCCATCGGCACACTCTTCGCCCAATACGTCACCGGCTACCTGGGTTCCTCCGTCGAACGACGCGGCAAGAACGCCGAGCACCAGGCCGTGTTCTCCTTGCTGGAGATCCAGGACCTTCTCGATGAATGGATCGTCACCGGCTGGCAAAACCGCCCCCACGACGGGCTCCGGGACCCCTTCACACCCTCCCGGGTACTGACGCCGAACGAGAAATACGCGGCCCTTCTTGCGGTCAGCGGCTATATCCCGGTACCGCTCGGCGCCGAGGACTATCTGGAACTCCTGCCCGCCGAAACACGGGTGATCAACAGCTATGGTGTCAAAATCCGCCACCGGGTCTACGACACCGCCGATTTGAATCCTTACCGCGGCCAGAAATCCGGGATGAAAGCGCTCAAGGACCTATGGGAGGTCAGATACGACCCCTATGACGCCGGTTGTGTCTGGATCCGCAACCACCACGACGGCGGCTGGATCACCGCTTACTGGCGACACCTGTCCGCCTCTCCCCAACCCTTCGGGGACGACATCTGGGACTACGGACGCCAGATCGTCGGGCAACGCGGCATCACGAACCCCTCAGAGGAAACCATCAAGGCTGCGGTGGACAGCATCCTCGACAAAGCCTCACCCCCGGCCAAACCGCGGGCGAGGAACAGGAAAGACCAGCGGGCCGCCGCCCGCAATACTGCTGCCGTGGTGGCCCAACGTCCGCGGCCACACACCGTTCAGCCTGCTCTGGAAAAGCCCCCGACGCCGGACCCAGTGACCGGACCAGCCACGGAACGAGAAGCGGATACCCCGCAGCTGGCGAAGGTCATTCCGCTGAAGATATACAACCCCCAGGAAAAGGCCGACGAATGGTGGTAGAAACAGCAGAACTTCCCAGCGCCAGCCGCGCGCCAACCACGACTTTGCAGGGCTGGCGGAGCTTCGTCAGTTCAGTCGCGCCCGAGATGGATCCGCCCGACCCGGCGGTACTGGCGGCTATGAGTGCCATCGAGCGTGAACGCTACGACGAGCAACGTATCAGCTACCACTCCGAACTGGTCATCGTGGAAACCTCAACCGTGCGCTCCATCACGAACCAGGGCCGGCTGTTGATGATGCTCAACCAGCGTGAGATCAGCGCCCGGCGCGGACTGGTAGTCTCCGGCCCCTGGGCCTCCGGCAAAACCACCGCCATCAAACTCCTCGGCAAAACGCATGAGCTATTGATCAAGCGGAAGTACCCCAGACAGGACCGCATCCCCGTCGTCTACATCACCACGCCACCCAAAGGCTCGCCCCGGAAACTGGCCAGCGAATTCGCCAACTTCCTCGGACTGCCCCAACGCCCCCGCCAGAACGTCACCGACATCGCCGACGCCGTCTGCCAGGTCCTCACAGACGCAAAGACAGACCTCGTCATCGTGGACGAGATCCACAACCTGAACCTGGCCACCAGCGCCGGCGAAGACATGTCAGACCACCTCAAATACTTCACCGAACACATGCCAGCCACCTTCGTCTACGCCGGCATCAACGTCGAAAACTCCGGCCTGTTCACCGGGCTCCGCGGACGGCAGATCTCCGCCCGCTCCGTTCTCAAAACCACCGGCCCGTTCCCGTTCACCGAAGAATGGGAAGCCCTGGTCGCCACCCTCGAAAACGGCCTGCGCCTGCACCACCACGAACCCGGCACCCTCACCGCCCAGGCCCAGCATCTGCACTACCGCACCGGCGGCAGCATCAGTAGCCTCTCCCACCTGATCCGCCAAGCCGCCATCATGGCCATCCTCACCGGCACCGAGAAGATCGACCGCGAACTGCTGAACGAGACCAGCATCGACCACGCAGCCGAATCCCTCGCACCACGACCGGCCACGACCACTGCAGCCCCACGATGACAACCGCCGCAGTGCGGATCCCTTCGCGGCCGCTGCCACGCCCGGTCCGCGTCTACAAAGACGAGACCACTCCCTCCTTTATCCGGCGGCTCGGAACTGCCAACTCCCTCCAGCCCCGACAGCTCAGAACGCTCCTGAAGAGCAGCCGCCGGCCATGGCTCGAAACTCTTGCCGTCTTGGCGAACAACGACCCCGCCGTTCTGGTCCTCGCTATGCCGCAGCTTGGCCAGCACGACCCCGCCCCGTCACTGCGGCAGAAACTGGCCGGACGCCCCATCCGCACAACCCACACTGCCGCTTGCCACCGCTGCGCACTTGCCCACGGCGCCGGCCGGTACGTGCAGATCTACACCACCCACGAAATGGTCATCTGCCCGCGTCATGGACTCTGGACCGGCGAGGGCGTCGCCGGTTTCACGGACCAGTTCTCCATCCGTGCGGCCCCGGAGATCACCGCCGCCTGGCACCACCACAAAAACCTCATCACCAGCCACGGGCGCTCCACAGTCCGCAAAGCCTTCCACGTCGCCCGCGTCATCAACTGGACCTGGTACGACCAGTTACATCACTTCCCTGCCACTACCGGAATTTACGACGAACTGGCAGCCGATCAGCCCCGGCACGCCAACAGCCACGCCATCGTAGCCGCCTCGCTTTACCCCGCCATCGTCACCCTCACCGCCGCGATCAGCTCACCACACTGGGACGAAATAGCCCACTCGCGCCACCCCGACCAATTCCTGGACCGCATCAGCATTGAACTCACTGACGGCTGGCACCCCCGCGGAGCCTCAGACCCCCTACGGCACTGGATGGACACAGACTGGCTACCCGGATTCCGCGGACCCGACACCATCAGCCCGCCCAAGCCATGATGGACCTTGGGCCCGGAGACCGTCACACCGTACTTGATCGTTACCTAGCCTTGAATGGTCTCGTTCCACCAAGGAACAAGCGGGTTTAGTTCCGCGGCCAACGCGGCAAAAGCGATGTCGTCCATTTCGAGGTAGCCGTCAGAGTCGACGAAGAAGGTGCCTCTTTCAAAGGCTGCAGCCATTGTGGTTGCCATTGCCGCGATCGATTCGAACTCGAGAGGATGTTCGTCCTCGTCAATCCGGAAATGCCGAACGGATCCTGGGCAATCACTTGCGAGGTCAACCACGTAAAAGTCGCCCCCTCCGTTTGCAAACAGGGGCAGCCATCCATGACTCCAACGATCATCATTGCGGAAAGCTCGGTAGTTGGCTGTCGCATCTTCAATCGAAAGGAAGTAGAAGCCAGGGAAGACATGAATGTCATCAAGCGACGTCACGGATTGTGTGTTCGTTCCGTTGCGCCACCCGAACAGCGACTCGACCTGGGCATTGGAAGGCAGGGCAACTGAATTGATGCAGTCCCTGACCCGGGACCCAGGTTTACCCGGAAGCAATTTCTCTAACACTGCCTGTCTCCCCAGAGCGTTCAAGCCAAGCTCGATACGACCAAGGACCGCCGCAAGATCACTCATCGCGCCCGCCGGAGCAGATGAGATCCCGGACGGGTGGAACGCGACCTAGGTTCTCAGCGCCGAGGCCGCGTGCAGGATGTGAACTTTGCATGCCGCAAGAGTAGACGGAATCGATCATAAAAGCCCATCAAGGTTCCAGTTCCCCTTAGGCACGTCGACCGAAGCTGAAGAATGCTCCGCCAAGGCACTGAACTTGAACCCTGGTACGCATTGAGATTCTCCAATCTGCGTCAACTGTAGTGAGACAAATCGGGAGAATCTGTCTCACTACAGTTGACGCACCCGCGTAATCTGGACGCTCCGTGCATCACGTTGGATGAGACAGGACATTGTGCATCGGGCCTGGTAGGCAAAACAAGGTCGGACGTCACAACGCTTTCCCCGACCGTTTCCACGCCTCCCGTGGCGACGCGTACGTCATTCCTGCCGTCCGCCCCATGTTCGCAATACGTCAGCATTTCGGGGACATCCAACGGCGCTACCCAGCCGTGGGTGGCGGCAGGCGGGCTAAGAGTGGAACTGTATTCCGTCAGCGGGGGGCTTCAGTTCGCAGCGAAAACCCCGTGCAATCCGATCAGCGGACCGGCGGTGATCACCGGGAACACGCTCACACTTGGCAAACACGCAGTCGGAGCGATGGGTTGCGGCGGCGAGTCTTCTGCTCAGGAGCAGTGGGTCACGCAATTCCTAAGTCGCCCGATCGAAATGTCGTTCGTCCACGACACTCTGACCTGGACGACCGGAGCGGACACGCTCAGCTTCAAAAGCAAATAGCGGCGGCTCGTTGTGGCTTTACCCTGCCCGCCAGGCGGAATTCACTTCGGAGGCGCCGCTAGTCCATCACGGGGCTCCTCCCCCACCAGGATCCTTGCCACACATCAGCTGCCCTGAAACACGTCCTCGGGATCGACAGTGGACGTGGCGTACTCAGGACGCCCAGCCGGTCGATAAGTCTGGATGGTGATGCCCCGGGACGTGGTCCGTGAGCTGACCAGTTCGAGCGCAAGGTCCGGACCGGATTCGGGGAACAACCGTGTGCCATGGCCGACGACCACTGGATAGGTGAGCAGGTCGAGCTGGTCGATCAGGTCGTTGGCGAGCAGCCATCGGACCAGGACGCCGCTGCCCGGCACCAGGAGGTCGCCGTCGTGATGTGCCTTCAGTTCGCCGATTGCCGTGCCGAGGTCGCCGGACAAGACCGTGGTGCCCGCCCATTGCGGGTCGGCAAGGCTCGTTGACGCGACGTACTTGGGCCGGCTGTTCAATGCGGCGGCAATCGGGTTGATGCTCGGATCGATCATCATGCCCCAGTAGGGCGCGAAGATCTCGTAGGTCCGCCGCCCGAAGAGGAACGCGGACGCACCGCCGTAGACCTCGCTGAGATAGTCCCCGGTTTCGGTGTCCAGAAGTGGTATCGCCCATCCCCCGCGCTCAAAGCCGCCTCGGCAATCTTCGTCTGCTCCGCCCAATCCCTGCATCACGCCGTCAACTGAGACGTTGGTCGTGGTCGTCAGCCTCATGTCGTTTCACCCCGTCGAACAACGGCTGCGGACCCCTTCTGGATCCACGCTACGTGCCCTCATTGTCCCAAGCCTTTACGCCCTTGGTCCGGTAACGCCGTCGAACGCTAGATAGTGGCAAGAGCGGTTCGATCATGACCGCGCCTTCCGTGCGACGATATCCGGATGGAACAGACTCCGGACGTACTCCGCTATGCCGCCTTTACCGCCACTCCCGGAGGAGGAAATCCGGCCGGAGTAGTCCTGGACGCAACCGGCCTCGACGACGCCCGGATGCAGGCAATTGCGGCCGAGATCGGTTATGCGGAAACGGTCTTTGTCACCGGGAAGACTGTTGGCGGGGACGCCCGCCGAAACCGTGTGCGGTACTTCTCCCCCATCGCCGAGGTACCGTTCTGCGGCCATGCCACTATCGCTTTGGCTGTCGCCCTGTCAGGGCGCGACGGTACCGGAACCTTTGTGTTCGATACGGAGGTGGGGCCCGTGGTGATTACGACGGCGGGCCACGGCGACACGGTCACGGCAAGCTTCACGAGCGTGGAACCCCGGGTCGCCGAGTTCCCCGATGGTGTTCTGGATTCCCTGCGCGGACTGCTCGGCGTGGGCCAAGGCGAACTGCACCCGGGCTACCCTCCGATGGTTGCCTTTGCCGGAAACTGGCACCCCGTTCTCGTCTTCACCGAACGGAGCACCTTTGACTCGTTCGTTTTCGACCCCGAAGCCATGCGTGCGCTGATGGATGCCCAGGGCTGGGCAGGCACCGTCACGACGCTCTGTGAGATCGGTACAGGCGAGTTCGACTCGCGCAACCTTTTCCCAGTAGGAATCATCACTGAAGATCCGGCGACAGGATCAGCGGCCGCGGCTTTTGGCGCATACCTGCGGTTGCTTTCGCTTGTGGAGACGCCGAGCCGGGTGATTGTGCACCAAGGCAGCCACGTCGGCCGTGCGAGTGTGCTCACTGTCGACATTCCTCCGCAGGGCGGAATTGTCGTAAGTGGTGAAGCCGTGGAGATCGCCGATCCCTCGTAGCCAGTAAGGCCTCGAAAAACATAGATAGTAAGGCAACCTATTCAGTTTGCCTTACTATCTGGTAGCGTCATTGCTATGAACCCCCACCCGGATGCGGACACGACCGGCATGCTCGAAGTTGCCGCAGAGCTTCGCGTCCTCATTGGCCAGTTGACACGGCGGCTGCGCGAGCAGTCCCAGGTGGACAACCTGACGAATGCACAAAAGGCCGTGCTGATCCACTTGGAGCGTGACGGGCAGGCCACGTTGTCAGCGCTGGCCCGCGCCGAGGGCATGCGTCCCCAGTCCATGGGAGCCATCATTTCCGCCCTTTCCGGCGCAGGACTTGTTGAGAGCGGCCCCGATCCTGCCGACGGGCGTCAGAGGATCCTGTCACTCACAGCCGAAGCCCGGGAGAGCATCCGCGCCAGCCGGGCGGCCAAGGCTGATTGGTTGTACCGGACCATCCATTCCAAACTCACGCCGGATGAGCGGAAACAGTTGCCCGGCGCCATCCACCTACTCAAACGCCTTTTGGAGCCGTGAGAAACATGACTATCACCACGCTGGACCCACAGACCGCCCTCATCGTCGTTGACCTTCAGCGGGGAATAGTTGCCTCCCCGAAAGCCCATCCAGTCGAGCCGGTTGTGCAGAATTCCGCGACCCTGGCGGATGCCTTCCGTAGCCACGGACTGCCCGTGGTGCTGGTCAACGTCACTGGCGGCGCGCCCGGCCGGACAGATCAAGGCAGTACCGCGGGAAGGGAGTTCCCCGCCGATTTCGCCGAACTCCTGCCCGAACTCAATCAGCAACCAGGCGATCATCTGGTCACGAAGAAAACGTGGGGCGCCTTCACCAACACCGGCCTGGGCACACTCCTGGAAGACCTTGGTGTGACCCAGGTGGTGCTCACCGGTGTGGCTACCAGCATTGGCGTGGAATCCACTGCGCGGAGCGCCCACGAAGCCGGCCTTAACGTCACTCTCGCCCTCGACGCGATGACCGATCTGACGATGAACGCCCACGAAAACTCGGTCACAACGATTTTTCCCCGATTGGGCGAGACCGGAACGACCCAAGAAATCCTGGACGTGCTTGAAACCACCCGGTCGTGACCGCGCCGGACGCGGCGTCGAGCCCAGCTGACACGGGCAAGCGACCGCTTACTCCCCCACGGTCCGCGACTCGGGCCGAGGCTTCAGGCCAGGGTGATCGGCCCTCGAACCCGCTGGGTTGGAGATTCACGGCACCGCTGCTGCTTGGCTCCACCCTGAACCCGATCAACAGCTCGATGATCGCCACCGCGCTGGTCGGCATCGGGGCAGACTTTCGCTCAAGTCCGGGAGCCACCGCCGGGCTCATATCCGTCCTGTACCTGTGCAGCGCAGTGGCCCAACCGACCATGGGGAATATCTCCGTCCTCTTCGGGCCCAGGCGCGTCTTCCTCTCCGGCGTCGCCATCCTCCTGCTGGCTGGGGTCGTAGGCGTGTTGGCTCCAAACCTGGGCGTGCTGCTCATTTCGCGGGCACTCATCGGCGTCGGGACTTCAGCGTGCTACCCGACGGCGATGGCGCTTGTCCGCCGGCGGGCCGATGAGTCCGGCATCGGCGTCCCGGGCCGCGTCCTGGGCAACTTTTCGATCGCAGCCCAGGTGACCGCCGTCGTCGGCTTGCCCCTTGGTGGAGTGGTGGCCGGCGCGTTCGGCTGGCGGGCCCTGTTCGCAGTCAACATTCCGCTGGCTCTGCTGGCCTTCACCTTCACGTTGCTTGGAGTGGCGAAAGACGCGCCGGTCCGCAAACAGGGCCTGGGCAGCCTCCTCACAATGCTGGACCTGCCGGGGATCGCCCTGTTTGCTGGTGCGATCATCTCGCTGCTGGTGTTCCTTTCGGCGCTCACGACGCCGGCCTGGTGGCTAGCCGTGCTGGCTGTGGTCCTCGCATGGGTGCTGCTGTTGCGGGAACGGCATGCGCGGAGTCCGCTGATCGACGTGCGGATGTTGGGCAGGAACCGACCGCTGCAGCGCACCTACCTGCGTGCGATCCTGGCCGCTCTGGCCACTTACGCATCGATGTACGGCGCCAGCCAGTGGATGGAACAAAGCATGGGGCTCAACGCTGCGGCGGTGGGGTTGATTCTGATTCCGCTGAGCCTGCTGAGCATCGTCGTGGCGCGGGTCGTCTCCGGTCGGGCGTGGGTCCGCTGGCCGTTGATCCTTGCGGGCGTCGCTTTGACGCTCTCCGCGGGGGTGATGCTGCTCGTGAACCATGGCTCCGGCGACGCGCTGCTCATAAGCATGACCTTGCTGCTTGGCCTGACCAACGGTTTCAGCAGCTTCGCCAATCAGGCGGCGCTGTACCTGCAAACGACTGCCGCGGAGATCGCAGTGGCCTCGGGCTTGCTGCGGACGTCAATGTACTTGGGCGCGATCGGCTCCTCCAGCCTCATCGGCATCGCCTTCGGGCCGTCCGCCACCGACGCCGGTTTCCACAATTTGGCCTGGATTCTGGTCGCCATTGGAGCATCGATGGTGCTCCTGACGGCGTTTGATCGCAGCGTTCCGGCCGTCGCCGCCGAGCATTGACATACTTCGAACGCCAAAACCTCACGTCGCGTCAGATGCAAACCCTGCCGGAGCGTTCCGCCACCGCGTTAAGGTTCCGTTAAGAACTTTCACAAATTTGCTGACGGAACTCGACGTCAAAGGCCTGAGGGTCGCTCCGCCGTCGCTCGAGGAACTGTTCCTGCGGCACTATGGCGATGAGCTCAATCCGGCTGAAGCGTCGCTGGCGGTGCGCCGCTCGCGCAAGGCCCGACGTCGGGAAGCCGCCAAGGAGGCGAGCGTGCGATGAGAACTTTGGTCACTTTGCTCCTTCAGCGACGACGGCGCGACCGCCTGCAGCTGCTGATCTGGATTGTCGGCATCGCACTCCTGGCCCTCTTCTCCGTCTCCGCGGTTGAAAAGACGTACGGCGACCCCGCGGGACGCGAGAACATCCTGCAGCTCGCCGTCGCCAACCCGAGCATTCTGGTGCTTCGGGGAACACCCGAAGGAGGCGGACTTGATCAATTCGTCTTCTTCGAAATCTTCACGTTCATCGCCGTGCTCGCCGGCCTCATGAACACCTTCCTGTCGGTACGCCACTCGCCGGCCGAAGAGGAGGGCTGGGGCCAGCAAACCCTTGTGGGCGCCGCTTCAATCGTGCTGGTGCTTCTCAGCGGCGCTGCGGCGTCCGGGCTCAGCGCCGTGGCAGTGGGCGATGACTCAGCGCGCGTCGGCGACTCCTTCGCTGCGGCAGCCGCCCAGCTGCCGGCAGCATTGCTGTACCTCAGTGTGCTGGGGCTCGTGTTCGTCGCGCTGCCCGGGTGGACGGTTGGCCTGGGGTGGACGTTGTTGGGCCTCGGCACTGTATTCGGGCTGTTCGGCGGGCTCGTGGGCATGCCTGAATGGATTCGCGACATTTCACCGTTCACCCACTCCCCCGTGCCGATCGGCACCTCCACGGACTGGAGCGGAGGCCCATGGATGTTGTGCATCGCGGTGATGGTCGCGATTGTGGCGACTGCGGGCATGAAGCGGCGAGAACTGAACACGGCTTAGCGCCGAGGAACGGCCGGACCGGCAGGCCGAGAAAGGAAAGCAACGAATGGCCAGAGACGAACGAGCACTTCGCGAGGCGGCCGAACAATCGGCCGCCATCCTTACTGCAGCGGCATGCCCAAAATGCCTGCGCGCGTTCTCATGGCGCTGACTGTCGCGGAAGACGGGGGCCTGACGGCACTCGAACTAGGTGAGGTGCTCGGTGTCAGCGCGGCAGCAATCTCCGGTGCGGTGCGCTATCTGCAATCCATAGCAATCGTGAGGAGGGTGGCCCAGCCCGGCAGTCGCCGGGACCGTTACGAGGTTCCGCCCAATTCCTGGTTGGCAGCCTTCGCCCATGAACGTCCGGTCTACCGCGCGCTCGCAGACCTCGCCGACGCCGCATGCAAAGCAATTGGTGAGCGCACCTCCACGGCCGCCGGCCGGCTGGAGGAAATGGCGAGCTTCTACAGATTCCTGCATGCCCGGCTCCCCGAACTCATGACCGAATGGGAGAAACGCCGCGATGATCAGAAGGGATGACGCAAGGGCGTGCGGGCTTGGCTCGGAGCGGAGCCTTCAAAGCCGGCACTGAATAGCTGGCCGAGTTCCCGCCTAGAGCGGAGGCCGAGCTTGGCCAGGACATTCCGGATATGGAAGTTCACCGTGGCGGGCGAAACAAATAGCTGGGCGGCGATTTGCTTGTTGGTCATGCCTCGTTCGGCATAGAAGGCGATTTCCCGTTCCCGTCCAGTAAGGGACTCGAATGCCTGTAGGTACGGATTGGCGGGCCTGTCGCTCAGCCCGTCGAGCAACTTCATCGCACGGCTGAGGTACGGCGCGGCGCCGAGTACAAGGAAGATCCTTACGGCACCCCTCAGGGCGGTCGCACCGGCTTTCGTGGTTCCCATCGAGATGAGCAGCCGGCCAAGGTCGAGGTGGGCAATGCCCTGCGACAAAGGGAAGCGCGATTCCTTCGCCGCGAGCCGGTAGAACTTGGCCGCCCGGCTGGATAGTCCATACGCTTCGCTGACCCTGCCTTCCAACCAGTCCAGCGAGCCATACACCGGCCACCATCCGCTACCATTCATATCCTTGCAGGCCTGCAACAGCCTGTCCGCTTCCTCCGCACGACCCAGTCCAGCCAAGGCGTCAATCCTGTAACTGTGTGTCGATGGCGTGGCTAATGTGATCGCCTCTGATGCGTCCAGCTGTTGTTGCCATTCGGCCAAGGAACGGGCTCGTTCGAGCTTTGCAAGGCCGCTGAGTTCGACTCCGAAAGTGTCATATTCGCTGATTCGGACTTCTTCCGCGCGGCGCAACGCAGCTTCGTATGATTCCGAACGGCCCTGTACTGCCTCGAGGACCGCGGACATCGAGAAAACGAGGGGGCGGGAGGAAACATCGCTGACATCCAGGGAAAGCAATTGCGCCGTGCGGACCACCGTCAGCATTTCCTGCACCCTTCCCAGCAGGAAATAGCAGTATGCGAGCACAACCCTGGTGTGCCCGATTGCCAGGCCCGCCCCGGTCGAAGCCGAGACTTCCATGGCCCTCTCCAGATCGACCGTGGCTTGTTCGATGCCGCCAGTCACGCTCAGGAAGCCGGCTCTGCAGGTCAATGCGTCGGCCAAGGCAGGACTGTCGTTCGCACCAGCGATCCGTGCACTGAGCGACGCGAAAGCCTTCGAGATCCGGTTTGGATCCTGGGTGCCGCTTGCACCGATGAGGTTGAATCCATCGAATTGCAGGCCCAGGTCCGTTCCTGAGGGCAGGTGCCGAAGCCTAGGGTCGTGGACCGCCCCTTTGGACTGGCTCAGCTGCTCCAGGTATCGGTGCGCTTGGGCGACAGCGACGGCGGTGGAGGACTTATCGTCGGAGACCATGCGTGAGACGACTATTGCCAACGAAATGTGGGCCCGCAGCAGGGCCTCGTCAGGGTGGTTCAGTTCTTTCGCGATTAGCTCTTCGGCAAATTGGCCGACCCGGTCCAGATCCGGCCTCATTTGAAGCAACTGCAACAGCGCGAAGTCCCGCACTGCGCCGGGACGCATGGATTGCACCTGAGGCAGAAGGTCCATCACTTCGGCAATGCAATGGTGGACGGACGCAAGGACGCAGGCTTCGATGATGCAGTCGTCCCGGCGGCTTCCGTGGAACCTGTCCATCGCCGAGCGTAGGTATTGCAACGCGAGTTCCGGCTGGCCATCGGCCAAAGCGTGATCGACGCCGGAGGTCACATCCGTATAGAGTGCGACCGTCCCGGGTTCCTGCACCAGCAATCGATGTTGCATAGCAAGTCTCGGATCATCGACTTCGCCTGCAATTGCGCGATGGATGGAAGACAATCGGTGGCTCTTGAGATTGTCCCGCACCCCGACAGCGAGCAGATCATGAAACGGGCGCAATTGCACTGTCTGCCCGATCCGTGTGCCCCGGACCAGCCCGCTCGCCAGTGCTGCCGCGACGTCCGTTGGTTCATTCAAAGCATCGCCAATCCGCCGCACGCGCTCTTGTTCAATCGGGTCGCGACTGACACACACGAACTCGACAACGGATCGGGCAGGTCCAAGCTCCAATGCGTCGAGCATGCCGGCAAAGGGATTGTTTCCGGGGGCGATATACGGAACCGCGTCGGGCCAGGGGTTCTGGGCAGAATATTCGGGCCCGGCGGCATGCTCCATTGCGGCGTTGATCAACAAGGGAGTACCTCCAGTGCTCCCTCGAAGCCGTTCCGCAGTGCGCGCCGACATCGTTCGGTCCCAGACCCGCGCCACGTAGTCCTGGACCTGTTCAGGACTCAGCGGTTCCAGTGTGACCCGTTTGATAAAGCCCCAGGACAGGTCATCACTCACCATCCGATCGATGGCGGCGGTACCCGCTCCTGAAACACCTGCCAAGACGACTGTGATCCTGTCGTCTGCGAGTCTCTGCAGCACGAACCGCAGGGCCTTGGCGGAGCGTTCATCAATCCACTGGGCGTTGTCTATGACAATGCAACGAATGTTCTTCGGCCGGGAAGCCAGCGCAGACAATAGTTGGCGGGCGGCAATGACAGGATCCGAGAGGGGTTCGAGCTGGCGTTGGCCTGAGGCCACGAGGAGCTTGTCAACAAAGGAGAGCGGAAGGCTACTTTCAAAGGTGTCCGCACTGCACGCCACCACGTTTGCCCGCCTCAGAGCATCCATGAACTGCAAGCACCACGTCGTTTTTCCTATCCCCTGAATCCCAGTGAGCACAACAATCCCGCCACCGTACTGGCGTGTGCGTCTCAGTACAGCGGCGGGAGTGTCATCGTCTGATAGAGCGGGATGTACGACCGTGCGTGACGTCATGCCGCCATATTATTGGCAGATCAGCCTTTTCTTCCCTGCGGCCCGCGGGGTCTGCCAATGTGTCGAGGTCGGCTCCAGAGCAGGAGGGACAAGCCCAGAACGAGCGCGGCAACGGCCCCGAGTCCCAATCCGGCGAAGACCGGACCGTTGGACCCGGTGTACGCCAGGTTGCCAAACGACGCCGTCGACGCCGCGGGCAGGACCACGGTGGACGATGCCGTGCCCGGCGCTCCGGGTGATGCCGGAACCGTTGGCACGACCGGAGCCGTCACGGTAACTGAAGCCGGCGCTCCCGAAGCAGGCAGGAAATAGGTGTCGCCTGAGTAGTCCACTTTTATTTCGTGGTTCCCCGTGGACAGCGCCGGAAGGGTGACAGCGGCCGAGCCGGAGACCAGAGTCACCGCAGGCAGAGGGAGCTGGTTGTCAACTGTCAAAATGATGGTTCCCCCAGGCTGCACCGGGAGCGCGCTGCTCGCCGTGACGTTTACCCGTACGTCCACGGCCCGGCCTTCCAAGACGGAAATTGACGATGGAACAAGTAGGACGGTCGCTTGGGCCCGCGCGGCGTTCACTTGAACCGTCACCGGTTCTGCGGGCCTGAAGTTGGTGTCGCCGTCGTAGCTTAGTTGAACTGTGCGGTTGCCCTCAGCCCAGGGGATCTCGATTGTGAAGTCGCCTCGTGAATCCAGAAGCGCCGTTCCGAGGACGCTGCCGTCCAAACTCAACGTCACTTGCCCTGTCGGCACAGCAGGAGAAGAAGCACTCGACGCAGTCGCGACCTTCGCGATCGCCGCGGCCATGTCAGCAGACACCGTGCCCGTTATCGTAGCGGGCTTGCTCAGCAGCTCGGCGGAAACCGTCGTATTGACGATCCGCGTTGCGAGAGGCTGTACGAGTTGGGTCAGGGATGCCGTAGAGGACTGCAATTTGTAGGAATCGGTGTTGCGTGGCCGGTATGTGAAAGTGAGATCGTGGAAACCCGAGGGGAGGTCGATTGCTCTGATGTTGGCAGTTCCAGCGGCGTCGACAGTAGCTATTGCAAGCTCCGTGCCGCCTTTGTCGGTAACTGCAACCTCGCCGCTTGGAACCACCCCGCCAAGGTCGGAGTTGACGACTGTTGCGACGTAGCCGCCGGGAGTGCCGAAGATGGAAGGATTCGTCGTCGCGACGACGCTGGTCCTTGTTGCGTAGTCGGGGGTGTACCAGACGCTGACCCCACCGCTGCTTGCGTTGTATCCCCTGGCCACGTTGCTTGCAGCGGGGTCAACGTAGCTGCTGCCGCCACCGCCGCCGCCGCCTCCGGCGCCACCTACGCGGCTGCCAGAAGCGCCTGAACCACTCAGCCAACCGCCGCCGCCACCGCCTCCTCCGCCGCCGCTGGACGAATTTCCGGCTCCGCCGCCGCCGGTTCCCGCCGCGCCGACAGGCCCGATAGCGCCAGAGTGGGCCCCAGGTGCCCCGCCCGCACACCACCCGTCAGCTGACTGGCCATTTTGGTTGGCGGCGCCGCCAGCACCGCCATTGCAATTGACGAAAGCAGCTCCGTGGCCTGCGCCCCCGCCGCCACCCGCGGCGACAACGAGCGGAGTCCCTTGCCCGTTGACTACGGCACTCGCGCCGCCGCCCCCGCCACCGGCAGATCCAGCGAGGGAACCGGTGCCCCCTGAACCTCCGCGAATGAATCCCGATCCGCCGCCGCCTGGGTTATGCCGCGACCCTGTCCCCCCGCCAGGTGTTGAAGCGTAAATCTTGAGTGTCTCGCCGGGGGTCACTTGCAGCGTGGCACGAATGTCGGCCCCTGCTCCGCCAGGACCATCCTTGCTCACAACAAAGGCGGTGCCAGGAATATTGATGGGTCCGCCACCTCCGCCGGCGGAGCCCCATGCCCGGACATCGATGGAGCGCACGCCGGCCGGTACGATCCACGTGTCTCCATTGACGTTGGCGAAGTCTCGTTTGGTGGGAGTTGGATCCGGAGCGACAGATGGAGCTGTTGACGCAGCATTTGCAGGAGGAGCGCTGAGCCCGAGAGCGCCAACGGCACCCGCGAGCAGGAACATGGACATTTGCACAGCCAATGGCTTGCGTACTGAAAGAGGCCTCATGCCGGGAACACTAGGTACGGGAAGCTGGAAGTCCCGTCCGCGGGATCAAATACTATTCACAACGAATAGGTCACCCCAGCTCAGCTGTTTGCTGAAACCGCGGTCCCCAGGCCAAGCGCCGTAAGGATCGCGGCAGAGGTCCGTTCGAGTGCTTTCGTCACAGATGGCTTCTTCAGCCAGAGAACGGCTTTGGTTGCCACCAAAGACAGGACTCCGAGGTAGAGCATCGAAATTGCGAAGTCGATGACTCCGAGAATCATCGTCTGCCCAAAGGATGCTTCCCCGGGAGGAAGGAACTGGGGCACCACAGCGAGGAAGAACAGGCCGACTTTGGGGTTGAGCATGCACGAAACAAGTCCTGCGAAGAAACTCGAGCGCAGTTTGGGGCCGTTCTCCGGGGCATCCTGTTCGTGGCGGGTAGGCTGTCCGCGCCGGCTGTGGATAAAGGCGCTGATCCCGAGGTAAATCAGATACAGGCCACCAATGATTTTCACTACCCTGTAGGCCTCGGCCGACTGCTCCAGAAGGGCTGCCAATCCAATGCCGACAAGCCCTGCCCAAAAGATGCTGCCAAGCGAAGAACCGAGGCCGGCCGAGAGGCCGGCCTTGACGTTTGACAGGCTGTACCTCAGGACGAGGAACGAGTCCGGGCCCGGCGTGAGCGCCAAAATCAAGCACAATCCGACGAACGCCGCAAGTGAACTCAGAGTCATGTTTCCATTGAATCATTGCGCGGTATCTGCACTGGGTACCGCGGGCCTCACGGAAGCTTCCCAGACCCCCCGGCTACAATAGGGCCGTCCGTATTTCCCCCGGAGAGGTAGTTCCCCTTTTGGTCACTCGCCACGATGCACCCAGCCCGGAGTCGGGTCAGTCAACCCCTGTTGCCTACCCGGGCCAGGGAAAGCTGGCTGCCCGCAGCCGGCGGTTCAGCTTTCGCCGCTCGCCCCGCTGGTTCAAAATCACCAGCGCCGCAGTGGCTGTCTTGCTGATCGCAGTCATCGCGTTCGGAGGGTATTGGGTATGGCGCCTTCAGTCCAACATCTCATCATCCGCACTCGGCGCCGGCGGCGTCAGGACGGAAGGACCGGTGGACGACAGCAAGGACCGGCTTCAAATCCTCGTCCTGGGCACTGATACCAGGAGCGGGAAGAACGGGCAGTTCGGCACCACCGACCAATCCTCCGGCTACGGGCAATCGGACGTCATGATGTTGCTGGATATTTCCGCGGACAACAACCATGTCAACGTCATCAGTTTCCCCCGGGACTTGCTGGTCGATGTTCCGGCCTGCACTGACAACAAAACCGGCAAGCAATACCCCGAACGGCAAAATGCGATGATCAACAGCGCCATGGCCGAGGCTGGCATCGGCTGCGCTGTTGACACCGTCAACAAGCTCACGGGTTTGGAAGTTGACCACTTCATGATGGCCGACTTCAACGCAGTGACCGAACTATCGAAGGCCGTCGGCGGCGTCGACGTCTGCGTGAGCACTGCCGTCAACGACCCCGATTCCGGATTGCATTTGCCCAAGGGCACCTCACAGGTGGAAGGCGACCAGGCCCTGGCCTTCCTGCGCACCCGCCATGCATTTTCCGATGGCGGAGACCTCGGACGGATCAAGGCGCAGCAATCGTTCCTTGGTTCCCTCGTGCGGAAGCTCAAAGCTGACGGAACACTCGGAAACCCCCAGAAGATGCTCGGCATCGCCGATACCGTCACCAAGAACCTCACCGTCGACAACGGTCTCGCCTCGGTTCCGGCCCTGTTGACCATCGCGGGCAGGCTCAAGAACATTGACCCGGCGAAGGTCAACTTCATCACCGTGCCCAACGTCCCGGCGGCGTCCGACCCCAACCGGCTCGACCTCGACCAACCGGCGGCGAGCAACTTCTTTGCTGCCTTGACGAAGAGCCCCGACCTCAGCCAGCCCGCACCAAGCGCCGCGGCGTCCCCTGCTCCATCGACCGAAGCTCCGAAGGCCGGATACAACAAGGCGCTTCAACCGGTCACCGTCGCCAATGGAACGGGCGTGACCGGCAGAAGCCAGGAGATCGGATCGCTGCTCTCCGCCGGTGGATTCACGAAGCTGGCCAAGATCCAAGCCGATGCCAGGCCACAGACCATGGTCTACTACGGTGCCGGATTCGCCGACGTTGCTGCGGACGTCGCCGCAATGTTCGGGTTGCCGGCGACGAGCGTGCAGCAGGTCGCCAGCGTCCAGGGAGTCCAGCTCTACGCCGGGCAAGACTTCGCTTCCGGGGACAAGCCCACACTTCCGGCCCCTAAGCCCAACGATGTGGTTGCCCAGACCGCCCAGGATCAGACCTGCCAGACGACCAACCCGGTCGGATAGCCCCGGAAGACAGAGCGCCCTCCGTCCCGCATTGCGGGGCGGAGGGCGCTTTCTGTTTTCGCGTTATTGAGGCTGATCTCCCGAAACGTTGACCAGCCAAGCGATGCCGAACTTATCAGTGAGCATCCCGAAGATGTCCCCCCACGGTGCCTTCTCCATCGGCACGGTGACCGTTCCGCCGTCGACCAGTCCGTCCCAGTAGCCGCGAAGTTCCGCTTCGTCGTCGCCGCTAAGCGACACCGAGATGTTGTTTCCCGGGCTGTAATCCATGCTGTTGGGGGTGTCCGCGGCCATGAGCAGCAATCCGTTGTCTGTCTTGAGTGCCGAGTGCATGATCTTGTCGCTTTCGGCGGGGTCTTCGCTCGCGTGGAACTCCGCGAAAGTGCTTTGGGTCAGCTCGCCTCCGAAGACCGACTGGTAGAAGGCCATCGCCTCCTTGGCGTTGTCCCGAAAACTGATGTAGGGGTTGAGGTTCGTGGTCATTACATGGCTCCTCAGTGTTTGGGGGCAGCACGATCAGCTACCTTTTCGTCATGCTAACAGCGCCGGCCGGGACCATCTACAGCCGAATTCTTTCTTGCCCGACGGCGGCTGTCCGCTTCCTGGGGCCAGCTTCCTAACTGCCACTTGGCTCGCGGCCGACGAGGCCCACTGTGTTGCCCTCGCTGTCCTTGATGAAGGCCATCCACTCATCGGTCCCGGCCGGCCCAAGGCTCCCGTCGACGTGGCTGTAGACCAATTGTGGTTCCTGGACGATCTTTGCCCCGGAGGCGCGGAGTTCTCCAAGAGAGAGCCGGAGATCGGCTACTTCAAGGTAGATCAGCGACGACGGAGCGCCGCAATCCAGGAGAAGCCGGACGCCGTCGAGATCGAAGAAGAGCAGGCCGGGCGGATCGAATCTTCCAGTCGGCTCACTGCCCAGCAGCCGGGAGTAAAACGCGGATGCCCGGTCGAGGTCCACCGCCCGCTGGGCAACCTGGATCAACCTCATGTTGTACCTCCGGGGATCGGCGTCGCTTCAAGGGTCGTAGCCACATCTTCCGCGGTACTCAGTGCTGGTTCAAGGGGTGCTGGTTCAAGAGCCCGGTGGCACACGCAGGCCGTCCGGTTCGAGTTCGGCATCAGTGCGGGATAGTGTCGATTCCATGCCTGCTGCAAAATCCGCCCTGGTCCGCACTGCCCTCTTCGCCGGACTGGCCGACGCCATCCTCATTCTTGTTTTCGCCGCCATCGGCCGCGACGCACACCAGCGCGCTGACGTGCTGACCGGGGTCTTTGCCACGGCTTGGCCGTTTCTTGCCGGTGCCGTGATCGGCTGGCTCGTTGTGCGGGCCTGGAGGGCACCCTTCAAGACCTGGCCAGCCGGCGTCGGCATATGGATCGGAACCGTGGCCGGGGGCATGCTTTTGCGTGCGGCCACCGGACAGACCGTGGTGCTCGCGTTCATCATTGTCGCCTTGGTCAGTTTGGCGATCCTGCTGCTTGGCTACCGCGCCGTGATCGCCCTTGTGGTGCGGGTCCGTCGACGGAGCCGCCAGTCCTAAGCACCCGGCGATGGACTAGGCTTGCTACGTCCACTGCTGCACTTCGGAAAGGCCGCCCCCAGTGATCACCGCTTTTGTCCTGATCAAGACCGACGCTTCACGCATCCCGGAGACGGCCGAAGAGATCTCCGCCATCCAAGGGATCAGCGAGGTCTACTCCGTCACAGGGGAATGGGACCTTATTGCCGTGGCGCGTGTAGCGAAGCACGAGGAGTTGGCGGACGTCATCGCCGACAAACTCTCCAAGGTTCCCGCAGTGGTTCACACCACCACGCACATCGCCTTCCGCGCATACTCACAGCATGATCTGGACGCAGCGTTTTCGCTGGGCTTCGAGCAGTAACAGCCGGAATCCTGGCGCCGCGCCTAGCTTTGGCTGAGTCCGACCCATGTGTCAAGGACCCTTGAAGCCGCTCCGGAATCAATGGATTCCGCAGCCCGCAGCCAGGCCGACTTCATTCGTTCCAGGAACGACCCGTCGGCAGAAGTATCGAAGGCCACCAAGCCTGCGGCGGCGTTGAGCAATACGGCATCGCGGACCGGGCCCGGCTTCCCCTCAAGTACTTCGCGCACGACGGCGGCATTCGCCTTGGCGTCGCCCCCTCGGAGATCGGCGACGGTCGCCGCGGCGATCCCAAGATCGGCCGGCGAGAACCGCTGCCCGGCGACTTGCCCGTTCCTGATTTCCCACACCGTGGATGGTCCGGTGGTGGTGAGTTCATCGAGTCCGTCTTGCCCGCGGAACACCAATCCGCGGCTCCCCCGGCGCGCCAGGACCCCGGCGATCAAGGGAGCCATGGTGGCGTTGGCAACACCCACGGCTGAAGCCTGGACGTGGGCCGGGTTGGTCATTGGTCCCAGGAAGTTGAAGGCCGTGGGAATGCCAAGTTCCGCCCGGACAACACCGGTATGCCGGAAAGACGGGTGGAATACCTGGGCGAAACAGAATGTGATTCCCGCCTCTTCGGCGTTGCGGGCTACGCGTTCGATCGGCAAGTCGAGCCTCACGCCCAAGGCTTCCAGGACATCTGCGGAGCCCGACGACGACGATGCCGCCCTGTTTCCGTGCTTTACGACGCGTGCTCCCGCGCCGGCCGCGACGAGTGCAGCCATCGTCGAGATATTGACGGTGTTCAGCCGGTCGCCGCCGGTGCCTACGATGTCAAGCTTTTCGCCCGGAATGCTCACGGGCTTGGCGTTGGAGAGCATTGCCTCAACCAGTCCGGTGACTTCATCCACCGTTTCCCCTTTGGCGCGCAGGGCAACGAGGAAACCGGCAATCTGGGAAGGCGCGGCTTCTCCGGACATGATCGTGTTCATGGCCCATGCCGTGTTCTCGACCGAGAGGTCATGCCCGTTGATCAATGCGGAGATGAGTCCGGGCCACGAGTTGCTTGCCTGCTCTGCAGATGCCTGTGAAGTCACCACTTGATGCTAGCGATCCACCCTGCTCCGTGACCAATGCTAAGGAGGGCGGGAACTTTTCCGCGCGAATTCGCGTGTTTGTAGAAAAAGTCTCCCCAAATGGCGGTTCGCATTGGGAAGTCCGGACTTTTACAGACATAATGTCCTTGTGACATCTGCGACCCATGCCCCCAGTACCCCGGCGCACCCGACGCTGAATCGCCCCAATTTGGTTTCCGTTGGAACCGTTGTGTGGCTTTCCAGTGAGTTGATGTTCTTCGCCGGTCTCTTCGCCATGTACTTCACGCTGCGCTCCACGTCGGGCGCCTTGTGGGCGGAAGAAACCGGCAAGCTCAACTTCCCGTTTGCGCTTGTAAACACGATCGTCCTTGTGTCGAGTTCCTTCACTTGCCAGATGGGCGTCTTCGCTGCCGAGCGACTTGAGCCGCGCCGTCGAGGCGGTGTGCTGCAGTTCACCCGCTGGGGCATGAACGAATGGTTCATCCTGACGTTCATCATGGGCTCCTTCTTCGTTGCCGGGCAGACCACCGAATACGCGATGCTTGTGTCCGAGCACGTGACGCTTTCGGCCAATGCCTACGGCTCCGCGTTCTACATGACAACCGGCTTCCACGGCCTCCACGTCATCGGCGGCCTCATCGCCTTCCTGTTCATCATTGGCCGCGCATACGCCGCCAAGAAGTTCGGACACTTTGAAGCGACCTCGGCAATCGTCACCTCGTACTATTGGCACTTCGTGGATGTTGTGTGGATCGGCCTCTTCCTGGTCATCTACGTCCTGAAGTAGCCCGGCACCCACTCTTGTTCCACAAGAGGATGAATTTTAAAGAAGCGGCTCGCGGAGCCGACGCAGGATCGAATAAAGGAACCACCACGTGAAGGCACTCTCGCAGAAGCGACGTCATCCACTGGCAGCCATTGCGCTGCTGCTGATGGGACTCCTCGTCACTGGTGGGCTCTACGCCGTTGCCACAGCGGTCAACCAGGCGAAGGCAGACACCACTACCTTCAGCGCAAGCGACGCCCAGGAAGGCGGCAAGCTCTTCGCCGCCAACTGCGCCACCTGCCACGGCATGGGCGCCAGCGGATCCAAGGACGGCCCCTCGCTGGTCGGCGTAGGTGCTGCTGCAGTTGACTTTCAGGTTGGCACCGGCCGTATGCCCATGCAGATGAACGGACCCCAGGCCCAGGAAAAGCCGCGGCAGTTCAACGACCAGCAGACCCAGCAGCTGGCGGCCTACGTCGCTTCGCTCGGCGCTGGCCCGTCAATTCCCGACGCATCACTGCTCGACGAAAAGGGAGATGCCGCCAAGGGTGGCGAACTCTTCCGCGTGAACTGCGCGATGTGCCACAACGCTGCAGCCGCAGGCGGTGCCTTGACCCGTGGAAAGTTCGCACCGGCCCTGGCTGGCGTCTCCGGCCAGCACATCTATGAAGCCATGGCCACAGGTCCGCAGAACATGCCCGTCTTCAACGACGCCAACATCTCTCCTGAGGGCAAGCGCGACATCATCACCTTCCTGAAGAAGATCGAAACCAACGGCTCGCCGGGTGGAAACGACCTCGGAGGCCTCGGTCCCGTATCCGAAGGTCTCTTCGTCTGGGTTGCAGGCCTTGGCGTCATCATCGCCTTCACCATCTGGCTGACGTCCCGTACGTCCTAGGCCAGCGCACGACAAAAACTTCTGCTGTCCCCACAGCAGTTTTGAATTGAACATTAACCCGGTTACGGCCGGGACAACGAGAGAAGGATGAGGCGAATTATGGGCAACCATAGTGACGGCAGTCCGAACCACTCGGGCACCGTAGCTACGGCTGGTCAGAATGATGTGGAGAAGTTCCAGGATCCTGGGCTTCCTCCGCACCGTTTGCGCCTGGCTGACACGGACCCGAGAGCCGCTAAGCGAGCCGAGCGACAGGTGGCCATACTGTTTGGCATCTCCGTCATCGGCACGGTGATCTTCCTGGTGTCGTACTTTGCCATCGATCTTGGGCAAGACTCCACGATCGCAACGATCCGCACCCAAAACCTGTTGCTTGGCCTGGGCACCGCATTTGCGATGCTCGGCATCGGCACCGGCATCGTGCACTGGGCCAAGGCCCTCATGCCGGACCACGAGGTTTCGGAAGAGCGCCACGCCATCCGCACCGAGGAAGACCGGCAGGCGGCCGTGCGAATCGTCGAGGACATCGTCGAGGAAACCGGCATCAAGCGTCGCCCGCTGATCCGCAACACCCTTTTGGGTGCCGTGGCACTGGCGCCTCTTCCGGCTTTGGCAGTGTTTGGTGACCTTGGTCCCCGTCCCGACAACACGCTCGCACACACCATGTGGGCTCCCCAGGACGGCAAGCTCAAGCGCCTCACCCGAGACCCTGACGGAACTCCGATCAAGGCATCGGACGTGACCATCGGTTCTGCATTCCACGTGATCCCGGAAGGCCTCAACGAACTCCAGGAGGGCAAGCTCAACGCGAAGGCCAAAGCCGTCGTTTTGCTCATGCGCCTCAACCCGGATGACTTGACCATTTCCAAGGGCCGCGAGACCTGGAGCTACAACGGAATCGTTGCCTACTCCAAGATCTGCACCCACGTCGGTTGCCCTGTTGCTCTTTATGAGCAGCAAACGCACCACCTGCTGTGCCCGTGCCACCAGTCAACCTTCGACCTCACCAAGGAATGCAAGGTTATCTTCGGCCCCGCCAGCCGTCCGCTCCCCCAGCTGCCCATCGCGGTGGACGCTGAGGGCTACCTCGTAGCAACGAGCGACTTCAAAGAACCTGTAGGACCGAGTTACTGGGAGCGTGACGAGCATGAGCGCCTCATCAACAGCTGAAGTCCCCTTCGTACCCAAGACCAAGGTTGGCCGGATCACGGACTTCGTTGACGAGCGCGTCGGCGGATCCGGAATCCTTCGTGAATTCGGCCGGAAGGTCTTCCCCGACCACTGGTCGTTCATGTTCGGTGAGGTGGCGCTGTATTCCTTCGTCATTCTCCTGATGTCCGGTACCTTCCTGACGTTCTTCTTCGACCCGTCCATGGCTGAGACCCACTACTCGGGTTCCTACACCCCGCTGACCAACGTCGAAATGTCCGTCGCGTACAACTCGTCGCTGAACATTTCGTTCGACATTCGCGGCGGCTTGTTCTTCCGCCAGGTCCACCACTGGGCGGCCTTGCTGTTCGTGGCGTCGCTCGGTGTTCACATGCTTCGCGTTTTCTTCACGGGCGCTTTCCGCAAGCCGCGTGAAATGAACTGGGTAGTGGGCGGCGTCCTGCTCATCCTGGCCATGGCTGAAGGCTTCACGGGATATTCCCTTCCCGATGACCTGCTCTCCGGCAACGGCCTGCGAATCATCGACGGCGTTATCAAGTCGATCCCGGTGATCGGCACGTACATCTCGTTCTTCCTCTTTGGAGGGGAGTTCCCGGGTACAGCCATCATCGGCCGCCTGTACGTGCTGCACATCCTGCTCGTGCCGGCCATGATTCTGCTCATGATCGTCATCCACCTCTTCATGGTGGTTGTGCACAAGCACACGCAGTACCCCGGCCCGGGCCGCAACGACGGCAACGTCGTCGGTTACCCCCTGGGACCGGTCTACGCCGCAAAGGCCGGCGGCTTCTTCTTCATCGTGTTCGGTGTCGTCGCGCTCATGGCTGCGATGTTCACGATCAACCCGATCTGGAACTACGGGCCGTACGACCCCTCCCCCGTGTCGGCGGGTACCCAGCCCGACTGGTACATCGGCTTCGTCGATGGCGCCCTGCGACTCATGCCTGGCGTTGTCAACGACTTCCACTTCGAATACATCATCTTCGGCCACGTGCTGACGCTGAATGTGCTGCTGCCCGCATTGGTTCCCGCCGGCATCATTTTCACGGTGCTGTTCATGTACCCGTGGATCGAACGCTGGATCACCAAGGACAACCGTGAGCACCACGTTCTGGACCGTCCTCGCAACGCTCCTACCCGCACTGCCATCGGCGTCGCAGGGTTTACCTGGTACTGCGTCATGTGGGCCGCAGCCGGCTCGGACCTCATCGCAACGCACTTCCACGTTGCCCTGAACGACGTCACTTACTGGCTGCGCACGCTGTTCTTCATCGGCCCGATCATTGCGTTCATGGTGACGAAGCGTGTGGCGCTTGCGCTGCAGCGCAAGGACCGCGAGATTGCCCTGCACGGTCGTGAAACGGGTCGCATCGTGCGCTTGCCGCATGGTGAGTTCATCGAGGTTCACGCACCACTGGACGACTACAAGCACTACAAGCTTGTGGGCTTCGAATCGCCTTCCCCGTTGCCGGCCGAGCCGAACGAGCATGGCGTCGTCACGCCGAAGGAGAAGCGCCGCGCGGCGTTGTCCAAGTGGTTCTTCGAAGACCGTGTTGCTCCGGCAACGCCGGCAGAGCTTGAAGCTGCGCACGGACACGGCCACCATGAGGCCATCGAGTCCGGCGAAGAGGTCAAGAGCGTTAGCCACTAGTTCCAGCAGATAGCACAGATAAGGCCCCGTCCATGTGGACGGGGCCTTATCTCGTTCTCCGGGCTTTCACGCGGGCGGTTCTGGATGCTTTGAGCTAGTGGGTGCGATACCCCGTCGATTGGCTCCGGGTGGACCGGACGCCCGGGCGCTGCAACGGGACCCACAACTTGTACCGGTCCGCACGGTAGTACGACACGGAGTAGTCCACCATGGCGCGGGCGACGAAAGCGTGGCGCTGAATCTTGAGCAACGGAGTGCCGACGTCTACGTTCAATAGCCGCGCCGTTGATGGCGACGCTGCCGTTGCTTCGATCATGTCCTCTCCCCACTCCATCACCAGTCCGTACTTCTCACTCAGCACGTTGTACAGCGACGTGGGGGGCGCATCGTCCAAGAGACCTGGCACGCGATGGGCAGGGATGAAGTTCTCGTCCACGCTCATGGGCTCGTTGTCAGCGAGGAGGAGCCGTCTGAAGCGGACCAATGGCGTCCCCTCCTCCAGCTGGAGTTCCCTCGCAAGGAAGGCGCTGGCCGAGATCTGTTCAAAGCTCAGGACCTTGGCCGCCGGAACCATGCCGCGGCGTTGCATTTCTTCGCTGTACGACGTGAGCTTCACCTGGAGGTCCAGCTTCGGTTTGCGGACGAAAGTTCCCAATCCAACCACGCGCTCAATGACTTCCTCGCCGACGAGGGCATCAATGGCTTGACGCACCGTCATCCTGGCAAGTCCGAATCGTTCGGAGAGGTCGCGCTCCGAAGGCAATGCCGCGCCGGGCTTGCAGGACTCGGAGATGTAGCTGCGCAGGATCTCGCGCAGTTGAACGTAGATGGGAGTGCCGCTCTTGCGGTCGATCTCCCCCGCGATACGTGCTGCATCAGCGGGCACGACGGTCTCCGGCCACGAAATCTCTCATGAAATAAGCGTAGGCCAATCCACGGGCAGGTCTAGACCAGCTGATCTCCGCGAACGGCGCCGTCGTGTTGCGGCGCTACGCTTGTATGGATCAAAATCGCAGTCGGCATCTGGCCGTCCGAATCAAAGGAGCCGGTTTGCCCGAGCACAAAGCCATCGTCGCCGCAGAGATCGGTCTCCATGCACGGGCTGCTGCCATGTTCGTGCGGGCTGTGACGGCCACGGGCCTTCCGGTGACGATTCGTAAGCCCGGCCAGCAAGCGGTGGATGCCCGGTCTTTGCTCGAAGTCATGACCGAAGATTTCGGCCACGGGTGCGAGGTGGTGCTGTCGGTCTCCGGAGAAGCGCTGCAAGCCGGCCGCACGCTTGATGAGGTCAACGATGCCTTGGCTGCGCTTTCGGCCGTCCTGGAGGCCGTAGAAGGGCAGTGAGCCGGCAATCGTGCCGAGCGCGCGCCTCGGGTGAAATCCGGATACAACGACGGCGGGCCCCACCAATTGGCGGTTTCTAGGGGTCGTTGCAACACCTGTTGGCTAAGTAGTCAAGATTAGAT